>DASSLH010000367.1:0-9908 GCA_035689625.1 Candidatus Methylomirabilota bacterium
CGCCGGGGCGGGCGCCGGGCGCGGTCAGGCAGGCCGCCGCGTCGCGCGGCGGCCGTCCACGCGGGCCAGGAATTCGAGCGCGGCGCGGTTCCAGGCCTGGGGCTGATCGCGGTTGGCGAAGTGGCTGGCCGGCGAGAGCACCACGAGCCGCGAGCCGCGGATCTTGCGGTGCATGATCTTCATGGGCGCCAGCGACGGATCGCGGTCGCCGCCCAGGAGCAGCACCGGCACGCGGATCTTCGGCAGGTCATCGGTGATGTGGTCCATGGCCAGCAGCGCGCGCAGCGAGTTGGCGTAGCCGATCGGGGACAGCTGCCGGTACTCCTCGAAGAACTCCGCGCGCGCGCCCGGATCGATCTTCAGGCGCTCGACCAGGTTGGGGTTGGCCTGCATCGCGTACTCGGCCATGGCGTCCATGCCCTGCTCGAGCGTGATCTTGATGGACTGCGCGCGCATGACGAGGTTGTCCACCGACAGCGGGCGGCCGACCGCCGACGAGGAGTTCGTCACCAGCAGCGAGCGCGCGCGGCCGGGGAAGCGCAGCGTGAAGCGCGTGGCGATGCCGGCACCCAGGCTGAGGCCGCCCACGTGGGCGCGGCGCAGCCGCAGGTGGTCGAGCACGTCGCGCAGGTCCAGCGCCCAGCGCGCGAACGAGTACTTCGCCGGATCCTCCGGACTGTCGGAGCGCGCGTGACCGCGCGGCTCCCAGAGGACGAGCCGGTGGGCCGCCGCCAGCGCCGGCACGTTGACGTCCCACATCGCGGCGTTGCCGCCGATGCCGTAGGCCAGCACGAGCGGGCTGCCCGTGCGGCCGTGCTCCTCGTAGTAGAGCTTGAAGCCGTCGCTCGTGCGCGCGTAGGGCATCGCGGTCCTCCTGTCGGCGCCGCCAGCTTACACTGCCGGCCATGCGCGTGGTCTTCCTGCCGGGCTCGGGCGGCGACGGACGGTTCTGGCGTCCGCTGGCGGCGCGCCTGCCCGCCGACTGGACGCTGAGGTTCCTCGACTGGCCCGGCCTCGGCGACGTGCCGCCGGCCGCCGACGTCAACCGCTTCGACGACCTCGTGCGACTGGCGCTCCGGGCGATCGACGGTCCGGTGGATCTCGTCGCCCAGTCCACGGGTGTCGTCGTCGCGCTGCGGATCGCGCTCGAGCGCCCCGACCTCACCGATCGGCTCGCGGATGTCCACGCCGACACGCTGCTGGTCTGGGGCGAGGCCGACCGCATCAGCCCGCCCGCCGTCGGCCGGGAGCTCGCCAGGCTGTTGCCGCACGCCGAGCTGGTGGTGATCTCCGGCGGTGACCACGCGCTGGCCCGGGACCGGGCGGCCGAGGTCGCGCCGCACGTCGTCCGCCACCTCGCTTGACAGCCTTCTCCCGTTTCAGTATTTTTTAACCGACGTTCATCCAGGATTAACCTCCACCGAGGGCCGTGGCCGATGAAGACGCGCCTCAGCCTGACCGTCAACGGCGAGCGCCACGAGCTGCTGGTGCCGGTGCACAAGACACTGCTCGAGGTCCTGCGGGAGGACCTCGGCCTGATCGGCACCAAGCACGGCTGCGAGCTGGGCGAGTGCGGCACCTGCACGGTGCTGGTGGACGGCGAGCCCGTCCTGTCCTGCCTGGCGCTGCCGGCCGAGCTGGAGGGCGCCTCCGTCACGACGGTCGAGGGGATGGCCGAGGGCGGGGTGCTGCATCCGCTGCAGCAGGCGTTCGCCGAGCTGGGCGCCGCCCAGTGCGGCTACTGCACGCCGGGCATGCTGCTCACCGCGCAGGCGCTGCTGGCCGACGAGCCGCAGCCCACCCGCCAGCGCATCCGCGAGGCGCTGGCCGGCAACCTCTGCCGCTGCACCGGCTACACCAAGATCCTCGACGCCGTCGAGCTGGCGGCGCTCCGGATGACGAAAGTCTCGAGATGAATGTGGCGGAGGCGAGCCTGTGAACAAAGAGCAGTTCTCCGTCATCGGCCGCCCGCTGCCCAAGGTCGACGCCTGGGCCAAGGTCACCGGCGAGACGCGCTACGCCGACGACCTCGTGCTGCCGCGCCTGGCCTACGGCAAGCTGCTGCGCTCCACGCAGCCGCACGCGCGCATCGTCGGCATCGACACCACGCGGGCGAAGGCGCTGCCGGGCGTGCTGGCGGTCATCACCGGCCAGGACCTGCCGCGCGTGAAGTTCGGCATCCTGCCGGTATCGCAGGACGAGGAGGCGCTCTGCACCGAGAAGGTGCGGATGGTGGGCGACCCGGTGGCCGCGGTGGCGGCGGTGGACGAGGCGACGGCGGAGGCAGCGACCCGGCTCATCGACGTGCGCTACGACCCGCTGCCGGCGCTGATGTCCGTCCACGAGTCGCTGGCCCACCCGGAGGTGCGCATCCACGAGTACGGCGACGGCCCCAACGTGCACAAGAGCGTCGCGCTGCAGTTCGGCGACGTCGAGGCGGCGTTCGCGGCCTCCCACCTCGTGCGCGAGGACGTCTTCTTCTACGAGGGCAACACGCACCTGCCGATGGAGCAGCACGCGGCCGTCGCGCAGTTCTCGGCCGACGGCAAGCTGACGCTGTGGTCGTCCACCCAGACGCCGCACTACGTGCACCGCCTGCTGGCCAGGATCCTCGACCTGCCCGGCGCCCACGTGCGCGTGATCGCGGCGCCCGTCGGCGGCGGCTTCGGCGGCAAGCTCGACCCGTTCGCCCACGAGATCGCCGCCTGCCGGCTCTCCCAGCTCACCGGCCGGCCCGTGAAGATCGCCTGCACGCGCGAGGAGGTCTTCTACATCCACCGCGGGCGGCATCCCGTGCTCATGTGGCTCAAGACGGGCTTCACCAAGGACGGCGACATCACCGGCAGCCACATCCGGACCTGGCTCGACGGCGGCGCCTACGGCTCCTACGGCGTCGCCTCGACGTTCTACACCGGCGTGATCAACCCGGTGACCTACAAGATGCCGGTCTACAAGTTCGAGGGCGCGCGCGTGTTCACCAACAAGCCGCCGTGCGGCCCCAAGCGCGGCCACGGCACGCCGCAGCCGCGCTTCGCGCTCGAATGCCAGCTGGACAAGGCGGCCGAGCAGCTCGGCCTCGATCCGGCCGACCTGCGCAAGCGCATCCTGGCCGAGCCGTTCACGAAGACCGCCAACCACCTGACGGTGACGACGACCGGGCTGGGCGAGTGCATCGACAAGGTCGTCGAGGCCTCGGGCTGGCGCGCCAAGCGCGCGCGCTACGCCGCGGCGCCCTCGGCGGCGGGCCCGGCGTGGGCGCCGCGCAAGCGCAAGGGCATCGGCATCGCCGGCTCGGCGTACATGACGGGCGCCGGCACCGCGATCTACTGGAACAACATGCCGCACTCCGGCGTCCTCGTGCGCGCCGATCGCAGCGGCGGCGTGGCCGTGCTGTGCGGCGCCACGGACATCGGCCAGGGCTCGGACTCGATCCTCGCCTACCTGCCGGCCGAGGTCCTCGGTATCGAGCCCAAGGACGTGCACGTGCACCCCGCCGACACGACGCTGACGCCGGTGGATCTCGGCTCCTACTCCTCGCGCGTCACGCTCATGTGCGGCATGGCCGCGATCCAGGCGAGCACGCGGCTGCGCGCGGTCATCGCGCAGGCGGTCGCGCGCAAGCTGGAGGTCGCGCCCGAGCGGCTGGTGTTCCGCGACCGCAAGGTCGGCGTGCCGGACGACTGGGACAAGGCGGTGCCGTTCGCCCAGGCCGTCGAGCTCGGCGAGGCCGCCCACGGCGTGCTGGCGTTCGCCGGCTCCTACGCGCCGCCCAAGCGCGCGGGCAAGTACAAGGGCGGCGGCGTCGGCCCCTCGCCCTGCTACTCCTACTCGGCCGCCGTGGTCGAGCTGACCGTGGACGAGGACACCGGCTGGATCGAGCTCGACGACGTGTGGATCGGCCACGACATCGGCCGCGCGCTCAACCCGCTGCTCGTCGAGGGCCAGGTGGAGGGCTCGGTGTACATGGCGATCGGCGAGGCGCTCATGGAGGGCCAGGTCTTCCGCAAGGGGCTGCACAAGCAGCCCTCGCTGCTCGACTACAAGAGCCCCACCACGCTGGAGACGCCGGAGATCCACACGTTCCTCGTCGAGACGGACGATCCCGAGGGACCGTTCGGCGCCAAGGAGGCCGGGCAAGGGCCGCTGCTGCCGGTGATCCCGGCGATCGCCAGCGCGATCTACAACGCGGTGGGTGTGCGCATGGACGAGGTGCCGATCACACCCGACATGGTGCTGCGGGGACTCGAGCTCAAGCGCCAGGGCAAGCCGGCGCGCATCGGTCCCGACCGGGTGCCGCTGTTCCGCTTCAAGGACCCGCTCGTCGTGGACTCGGCCTTCGGCCAGCCCGCCGACGCCGTCGCCGTGCGGCCCTTCGCGGATCCAACCGCATGATCCGGCTCCCGGAATTCTCCTACGTCGCCGCACGCACGGTCACCGAGGCCGTGCGGGCGCTCGCCGACGCCGGTGCCGACGGGATGCCGGTCGCCGGCGGCACCGATCTCTACCCGAACATGAAGCGACGCCAGTTCGAGCCGAAGACGCTGATCGGCCTGCGCACGATCAAGGAGCTGCGCGGCGTCGGCGCCGTCACGAAGGCCGGCGTGAGCGTCGGCGCCTGCACGACGCTCACTGCGGTCGCCACGCATCCGGCGCTGGCGCGCGACTACCCGGCGCTGGCCATCGCGGCCGGGCTCGTGTCCTCGCCCCAGCTGCGCAACATGGGCACGCTCGGCGGCAACGTCTGCGTGGACACGCGCTGCAACTACTACAACCAGTCGTTCGAGTGGCGGCAGGCGATCGGCTTCTGCATGAAGAAGGACGGCGACATCTGCCTGGTCGCGCCCGGCAGCCCGCGCTGCTGGGCCGTGTCGTCCTCCGACACTGCGCCGGCGCTCTGGAGCCTCGGCGCCCGCGTGCGCCTGGCCGGCCCGGCCGGCGAGCGCACGATCCCGATCGCCGAGCTGTACCACGACGACGGCATCCGGTATCTCGCCAAGCGCGCGGACGAGATCGTCACCGAGCTGGTGCTGCCGCCTGCCGACGGCTGGCGCTCCACGTATCTCAAGCTGCGGCGCCGCGGCTCGTTCGATTTTCCGATCCTCGGCGTGGCGGCCGCCGTCCGGCTGGACGGCGAGGTCGTGCGCGAGGCGCGGATCGTGCTGGGTGCGGTCGCCTCGCTGCCGCGCGAGGCGCCGAAGGCGGCCGCGCTGCTCGTCGGCCGGCGCCTGACGCGCGAGACGATCGAGGCCGCCGCCGACGCCGCCGCCGGCCCCGCCAGGCCGCTCGACAACACGGACCTCACGCATCCTTACCGCAAGAAGGTCGCGCGCGTGTTCGTGGCGCGCGCGCTCGCGCGCCTGGCCGGGCTCGATCACGGGCCCGAGATGGCTTTGCGAGCAGAGGCGTTCGACGGCGAGGCGAGCCCGTGATCGAGAGCCTGGCGTGACCTCGCTGGGCGAGCGGATCAAGGCGCTGCGCCAGGAGCGCGACCTGCAGCAGCGGCAGCTCGCCGAGAAGGCCGAGCTGACGCCGAGCATGGTCTCGCAGATCGAGTCCGGCCGCCTCACGCCCTCGCTGAACACGCTGGGCAAGATCGCCGCCGCCCTCGGCGTGCCGATCGCCACGCTCTTCGACGGCCAGCCGGCCGGCCGCATCCACGTCAGCCGGAAGAAGGACTATCCGGTCGTGTCCTTCGACGGCTCGTCGGAGAAGTGGGCGGTGCTCGGCGCCGGCCTGTTCGAGGGCAAGATCCGCGCGGTGGTGTCCACGCTGGACGGCCGGGCGCGGGGCGTGAGCACCGAGAAGGTGCTGATCAAGCCGGGCCAGATGAAGCTGTTCTACGTGCTGGACGGCTCGGTGGCGCTGCACTACAACGGCGGACGACACGTGCTGGAGAGCGGGGACAGCGCGCTGCTGGACGGCGGGCTACCGCACGGCTGGGAGAACCGCGGCACCCGGAAGGCGCGCGTCCTCTGGGTCATCCTGGGTTAGGAGCCGAGCGCATGGCGGAGCAGGGCGGGCGCGTGCAGGTGGATTTCCGGACGGAGCCCTCGCGCTACAAGCACTGGCGGCTGGCCGTGGACGGTCGCGTGGCCACCCTCGGCATGGACGTGAACGAGGCGGGCGGGCTGGTGCCGGGCTACGAGCTCAAGCTCAACTCCTACGACCTCGGCGTGGACATCGAGCTGTACGACGCCCTGCAGCGCCTGCGCTTCGAGCATCCCGAGGTCGGCGCGGTGATCCTGACCTCCGCCAAGGAGCGGGTGTTCTGCGCCGGGGCCAACATCCGCATGCTGGGCCGCTCCTCGCACGCCTGGAAGGTCAACTTCTGCAAGTTCACCAACGAGACGCGCAACGCCATCGAGGAGGCCTCGGCCGAGTCGGGCCAGACCTGGCTCTGCGCTGTCAACGGGCCGTGCGCCGGCGGCGGCTACGAGCTGGCGCTGGCCTGCAAGCACATCGTCATGGCCGACGACGGCAACACCTCCGTCGCGCTGCCCGAGGTGCCGCTGCTGGCGGTGCTGCCGGGCACGGGCGGCCTCACGCGCCTGGTGGACAAGCGCAAGGTGCGCCGCGACCGCGCCGACTACTTCTGCACGCTGGAGGAGGGCGTCAAGGGCAAGCGCGCGGTGGAGTGGAACCTCGTGGACGAGGTCGTGCCGCGCACGAAGCTGGAGGAGACCGCCCGCCGGCGCGCGCAGGAGCTGGCCGCGCGCAGCGATCGCCCGGCCGACGCGCGCGGCGTCGCGCTCACACCCCTCGAGCGGCGGATCGACGGCGACCGCATCGGCTCTCGCTGGGTGCGCTGCGCGCTCGACCGCGCGCGCGGGGTGGCCGAGGTCACCGTCGCGGCGCCGGACGTGGCCCCGCCCGGCGACGTGGCCGGCGTGCAGGCGCAGGGCGCGGCGTTCTGGCCGCTGGCCGTCGCCCGCGAGCTGGACGACCTGATCCTGCACCTGCGCGCCAACGAGGAGGCGATCGGCGTCTGGCTGCTGCGCACGACCGGCGCCGCCGACCTCGTGGAGGCCTACGACCGGCTGCTCGAGCGGCACGCCACGCACTGGCTCGCCCGGGAGATCCGTCTCTACCTCAAGCGCACGCTCAAGCGCCTGGACGTCACCTCCCGCTCGCTGTTCGCGCTGATCGAACCGGGCTCGTGCTTCAGCGGCACGCTGCTGGAGCTGGCGCTGGCCTGCGATCGCTCCTACATGCTCGCCGGCCGGCGCGAGGGTGACGATCGGCCGGCGGCGACGGTGCGGCTGACGCCGCTGAACTTCGGCGCTTTTCCGATGCCGAACGGGCTGAGCCGCCTGGCCAGCCGCTTCCTCGGCGAGCCGGGCCGGGTGGACGACCTCAAGGGACGCCTGGGCCAGGACCTCGACGCCCAGGCGGCAGGCGAGGCGGGGCTCGTCACGTTCACGCCGGACGACATCGACTGGGACGACGAGGTGCGGATCGCCATCGAGGAGCGCGTGGCGTTCTCGCCGGACGCGCTCACCGGCATGGAGGCCTCGCTTCGCTTCGGCGGACCGGAGACCGTGGAGACGAAGATCTTCGCGCGGCTGTCGGCCTGGCAGAACTGGATCTTCCAGCGGCCGAACGCGGTCGGGGACAAGGGGGCGCTGCAGGTCTACGGCACCGGCCAGCGCGCCGAGTTCGATCCAAGGAGAGTGTGATGGCGCGCGTGGACTACACCGAGCGGATCCCCAACAACGTCAGCCTCGCCGACAATCGCCGCCTGCTGCGCGCGCTCGAGGAGTGGCAGCCGCGCTACCTCGAGTGGTGGAACCAGATGGGGCCCGACGGCTTCCAGGCCAAGGACGTCTACCTGCGCACGGCCGTCAGCGTGGACCCGCAGGGCTGGGCGCACTTCGACTGGGTGAAGATGCCGGACTACCGCTGGGGCATCTTCCTGGCCGAGCCGGAGCCGGGCCGCGCCATCGCGTTCGGCGACCACAAGGGGACGCCGGCCTGGCAGGAGGTGCCCGGCGAGCATCGCGGCACGCTGCGCCGGCTGATCGTGACCCAGGGCGACACCGAGCCGGCCTCGGTCGAGCAGCAGCGGCACCTCGGCCGCACCTGTCCGTCCCTGTACGACCTGCGCAACATCTTCCAGGTCAACGTCGAGGAGGGCCGGCACCTGTGGGCGATGGTCTACCTCCTCCACGCCCACTTCGGCCGGGACGGGCGCGAGGAGGCCGAGGCGCTGCTCCAGCGCCGCTCGGGCGACTCGGACAAGCCGCGCATCCTGGGCGCGTTCAACGAGAGGACGCCCGACTGGCTGTCGTTCTTCATGTTCTGCTTCTTCACCGATCGCGACGGCAAGTATCAGCTGGCCAGCCTGGCCGAGAGCGGCTTCGACCCGCTCTCGCGGACTTGCCGATTCATGCTGACCGAGGAAGCGCATCACATGTTCGTGGGCGAGACCGGCATCGGCCGCGTCGTGCAGCGCACGTGCGAGCTGATGCGCGAGCACCGCACGGAGGACGTGCGGCGCCACGGCGGCATCGACCTGCCGACGATCCAGAAGTACCTCAACTTCCACTGCTCGGTCTCGCTCGACCTCTTCGGCTCGGAGATCTCGACCAACGCGGCCAACTTCTACACCGCCGGCCTCAAGGGCCGTTTCGAGGAGACGAAGAAGCCGGACGACCACGTGCTCAAGGAGGCGACCTACCCGGTCACGGTGCCGGCGGGCGACGCCGTGAAGGTGATCGAGGAGCCGGCCCTGCTGGCGCTCAACGAGCGGCTGCGCGACGACTACATCGCCGACTGCCAGCGCGGCGTGGACCGCTGGAACGCGGTCATCAAGAAGCACGGCATCGACGTCGAGCTCCGCCTGCCGCACCGCGGCTTCCACCGCGCCATCGGCAACTTCGCCGAGCTGCGCGTGTCGCCGGACGGGCGGGTGGTGAGCGAGGCGGAGTGGGACGCGCGCAAGCACGACTGGCTGCCGACGCCCGAGGACGAGGCGTACGTGGCCAGCCTGATGACGCCGGTGATGGAGCCGGGAAAGTTCGCCACCTGGATCGCACCGCCCGCGCGCGGGATCAACGGCCAGCCGGTGGAGTTCGAGTACGTGCAACTCGCCGCCCGCGTGTAAGGCGAGGACGGGGAGCCGGCGTCGCGTGCCGCGCGGCCCCAGCTCCCCGCCTCATCGCGCCGCGACCCCTCGCGGATCGCCCCTGGGCGGCGCGAGCCCGAAGAGGAGGGCGACGGCTTTGCCGGCGCCCTCCGCACGTCGGGGGGCTTGGGGGGCCATATCGTGGCCCCCCATGCGGTCAAATCCGACGGTTCGTGTCGATGTAGGTGTCGTTGCCCCGGGTCATGGCGACGATGGCGAGGATGACGACGACCAGCAGCGCCGCGGCGATGACGACCGCAGCCGTCGGGCTCAGCCCGAAGATGGTCGTGCGCTCGGAGGTCACCGCGCGCGGCAGCGCCGAGCCGTCATCGCTCTTGCTGTCGCTCTTCGCGGTCGTGTCGGTGCTCCGGGTCTCGCTCCGCGTCGCCGCGGGCCTGTCGGAGGTCGCCGGGGACCCGCTGGGCGCCGTCATCGAGCCGCTGGCGGAGCCCGACGGCGTGGAGACCGCGCCGCTCGCCGACCCGGCGGGCGCGCTCTGGCTGCTGCTGGCGGCGCTCTGGGCGATGGCCCCGCCGGCCAGACCCAGGGTCATGATCGCGATGAGCAGGAGAACGGCAACGCTCTTCATGCTGCACCTCCTGGAAGCCGGTAAAGCAACGCAGGTGCCACCAGATGGCATGGCAACATTGACAAGGAGCCGGCCATGATCGCGTCCGAGACGCTGCCGCTGGAGTTCAACGTCGCCACCTGGTTCGTGGACCGCAACGTCGCCGAGGGGCGTGGCGCCAGGACCGCCTTCATCTGCGACAACCGCACGCTGACC
>DASSLH010000368.1:0-5614 GCA_035689625.1 Candidatus Methylomirabilota bacterium
CCGCGGGCAGCCACCGCGTGCGGCCGGCCCACCGGCAGCGGCCGCCCCTCGAAGAGCACGCGGCCGCCGGTCGGCGGCAGGGCGCCGCCGATCATGGTGAGGATCGTCGTCTTGCCGGCACCGTTGGGCCCGATGAGCGCCTTGATCTGGCCGGACCGCACGGTGAAGTCCACGCCGGCGACGGCGCGGATGCCGCCGAAGTCGCGCACGAGCCGCTGGACCTCGAGCAGATCGCTCACTGTCCGTCGTGAGGGGCCCCGACATGGCCCCCCACGCCCCCCTTCGCTCGGACGCGCCCCGGCTCAGCCGGGGCGCGCCTCGGGGCTGGCGCAGGATGTTTCACGTTGTCCGCCGCCGCGCCAGGCCGGCGACGCCGGAGGGCGCCCAGATCATCAGGGTCATCAGCAGCAGGCCGAACAGCACGATCTCGTACTCGGCGGCGCCGTGGCCGGCGGTCAGCCGCGGCAGCAGCGCGCGCAGCGCCTCGACGAAGAGCACGACCGCGGCGGCGCCCAGCGCCGCGCCCCACAGGCTGGCCACCCCCCCCAGCACGACCATGACGACCAGCTCGATGGAGTAGCCGAAGCCGAACGGCGAGGGATTGACGAAGCGCAGGTAGTGCGCGTAGAGGCTGCCGGCCAGCGCGGTGAGCGCCCCGGCCAGCGTGAACACCGCGAGCTTCAGCCGCCCGGTGTCGATGCCGGCCGCCTCGGCGGCGGGCTCGCTGCCGTGCAGCGCGCGCAGCGCGCGGCCGATCCGCGAGTCGACCAGGTTGCCGGTCAGCCCCAGCGCGGCGATCAGCGCGCCGCCGGCCAGCCACAGCATCCGCCCGTCGGTGTCGAAGACGACGTGGCCCAGGCGCAGCGCCGGGATGCCGGTCAGCCCCGACGGGCCGCCGGTCACCTCGGCCCAGTTGACGAAGACGTAGTAGACAATGATGCCGAAGCCGAGCGTGGCCATCGCCAGCAGCAGGCCGGAGAGCCGGAAGATCGGCAGGCCCACGACGAACGCGGTCGCCGCCCCGGCCAGCACGGCCAGCGCCATCGCCAGCCAGCCGTTGACGCCGTGGGTCGCGGTCAGCACGCCGGAGACGTAGGCGCCGATGCCGAAGAACGCCGCCTGCCCCAGCGAGACCTGGCCGGCGAAGCCCATGACGAGCGAGAGCCCGAGCGCGGCCAGCCCGTGCAGCGCGATGAAGACGAGCACGGACAGCGTGTAGGACGACCGCACGGTCAGCGGCAGGAGCGCGACGACGAGGGCCAGCGCCAGCAGCACCGCCCAGCGGACCGGCACGGGCACGTCAGCTCTCCTCGGCCACCCGCCACGGCAGCCAGCCGGCCACCTGGACGAGACAGAGCGCGATCAGCACGACGAAGCCGACGGCGTCCTTGTAGGCGGAGGACACGAGCCCGGCGGCCAGCGACTCGAGCACGCCGAGCAGGAAGCCGCCCGCGATGGCGGCCGGCGGGCTGACGAGGCCGCCCAGCACCGCGGCCACGAAGCCCTTGAGGCCGAGCATCAGTCCCATGTCGTACGTCGCGTAGGTGATCGGCGCGATGACGGCGCCGGCCAGCGCGCCCAGCCCGCCGGCCAGCGCGAAGGCCAGGCCCACGTAGCGGTCCACGCGGATGCCCTGCAGCCGCGCGCCGCGCGGATTGGCGGCGCACGCCCGCACCGCGGCGCCGGTATAGGTGTGATTGAAGAAGAACCAGAGCGCCGCGAAGACCACGGCGGCGACGCCGAGGACCCAGAGGCCCTGGCGCATGACGACGGCGCCGCCGACCTGCAGCGGCGGGCCGGCCGAGAACGCCGGCAGCGCGAATGGATCGGTGCCCCAGGCCAGCAGCGCGCCGCCGCGCAGCGCGATCGAGGCGCCGATGGTGAGGATCAGCACGGTCAGCGGCGGCGCCTGCCGCAGGGGATGCACCGCCACCCGGTGCAGCACCAGGCCCACGGCGGTCACCGCGGCCACCGCCGTCACGACGGCGGCGGCCAGCGGCAGGCCGTGGGCGTGGGCCGTCACCGTGAGCAGCGCGCCGAGCATGACGAACTCACCCTGCGCGAAGTTCACGATGCGGCTCACGCTGAAGACGAGCACGAAGCCGAGCGCGATCAGCGCGTAGATCCCCCCGACCATCAGCCCGGAGGCGACGTACTGACTGATCGCGTCGGCGGCGGGCATGTCAGTGGGCCAGCTTCCACTGGCCGTCGACGATCTGGATCATCGAGGCCGCCCGCCGGTCGAGGCCGTTGTGGTCCTTGGCCGACATGTCGAACACGCCCGAGATGCCCACGAAGTTGCGCGTGGTCTCGATCGTCGAGCGGATGCCGCCCCGGTCGGCGCCGGCGCGCTCCAGCGCGTGCGCGACGAGCTGCACGGCGTCCCAGGCGTGGCCGCCGAACGTGTTGCGCGGGCCGTACTTCGCCTCGAAGTCGCGCGCGTAGGCGAGCAGCACGCCCTTCTGGGCGTCACCGTCGGGCAGCTGCTCGGCCACCAGCAGCTTGCCGGCGGGGAAGGTCACGCCGTTGGCGGCCGGCCCGGCCAGCGTGATGAACGCCTTGTTGCCGACGCCGTGGCTCTGGAACATCGGCGCCTTGAGCCCGAGGTCGGCGTAGTTCTTGGTCGCGATCGAGGCCGACGGGGGGATGGACCACACGACGACGGCCTGCGGCGATACCGCCTTCACCCGCGTGAGCTGCGGCGTCATGTCGACGTCCTTCTGGCCGAACTTCTCGTTGGCGGCGATCGTGAGCCCGGCCGCCTGCGCGGCCTTCTCGAACTCCACCCAGCCGAGCTGCCCGAAGGCGTAGTCCACGTTGAGCCAGGCCACCCGCGTGAGGCCCTTGGCCTTCAGGTAGTCCACCAGCACGCCGACGATCAGGTGGTCGCTCTGCGGCGTCTTGAACACCCACTTCCGCTCGGCGACGGGCTCGACGATCTTCAGCGCGGCCGCGCAGGAGACCAGCGGCACCTCGGCCTTCTGCACGGTGTCGAGGATGGCCAGCGAGGTCCCGGACAGCGTGGTGCCGACGATGGCGGCGACCTTGTCCTCATCGATGAGCTTCTTGGCGGCCAGCACCGCCTTCGTCTCGTCGCTGGCGTCGTCGTAGATGACGATCTTCAGCGGGTGCAGCTTGCCGTCGGGGCCCTTGAGGCCGCCGCGGGCGTTGATGTCGGCCTCGAGCATCAGCGCGGTGTCGCGCTCGGGGATGCCGAGCGAGGAGCCGGGGCCGGTGATCGAGAAGATGGCGCCGATCCGGTACGGCTCCTGGGCCGCCGCCGGGCCGGACGTCCACAGCAGCGCCAGGAGGGCGACGAGCAGGACGCCGAGCTGCATGGGGTGCTCCTCTCAGGTGGCGAGCGTTTGCTCCAGCTGCACCATCGGTCCGGGGCGGAATCCCTGCCGCAGGAAGAACTCGCGGATGTCGCCCTGCGTGAGGTCGACCAGCGTGGCGATCTTGCGGATGGCGCGCAGCTCGCGGCCACCCTGCACGAAGCGCTCGAGCAGCGCCCGGCCCACGCCGCGGCCGCGGTAGGCCGGGTCGACGCCGACCAGGTCCACCCAGCCGGTGGGACCGGCGATGCCGAACTCCGACTCGCCGACCCAGCCGAAGAGGAAGCCGACGACGCGGCCGTCCAGCTCGGCGGCCGAGGACATCCACGGCGGCCGCAGCGCGGCGATGTCCAGGCGCGTGCGCCAGTAGTCCTTGCGCGCCTGGCCGGTCAGGCGCTCGTCGATGGCGACCACCGCGTCGAGGTCCGAGGCCTCCAGCGCGCGGACGACGGGGGCTTTCGTGGGCATGGCATCCTCCTCAGGCGGCCCGGGGCGTGGAGAGCTTGCGGTAGCGCTGCAGCCCGAGCAGCGCGGCGCCCAGCGCCGTCGTGAACTGCGGCCCGTCCGGCACGCTCACCGGCACCCCGAGCTTGTCGCGCAGCGCGGCCACCATGCCGGCCTGCAGGGCCACGCCGCCGATGACGGTGACCTCGCCGTCGAGACCCACGCGCTTGAGCAGGCTGAGCGCCCGGTCGGCCAGCGAGTTGTGGATGCCCCGCAGGATGTTCTCGACGCCGACGCCCTCGGAGACGTGGTTGATGATCTCGGACTCCGCCAGCACCGCGCACACGCTGGAGATTGGCTGCGGCTTGCCGGCGTCGAGCGAGAGCCCGCCGATGTCCTCGAGGCCGACCTCCAGGTACTTGGCGGCCCGCTCCAGGAACCCGCCGGAGCCGGCCGCGCACTTCTCGTTCATGTGGAACTCCTTGACCTTGCCCCCCTCGCGCAGCTTGATGGCGCGCGAGCACTGGGCGCCGATGTCCAGCACGTACCGGGTGGACGGGAACAGCACGGCCGCCCCGCGGGCGCCGCAGGTCAGGTCGGTGATCTGGATGTCGCGGAAGGGCACCGCGTAGCGCCCGAGCCCGGTGGTGGCGACGTAGCGCACCTCGGCCGGCGTGGCGCCGGCGTCGCGGCGGGCGCCGTCCAGCACCTCGCGCGTCACAAGCTCGAAGTCGGCCTTCGTGCGGACGAGCGCGCGGCCGCGGGGCGTGCCGTCCTCGTCCACCAGCACGGCCTTGGTGGTTCCCGAGCCGATGTCGATGCCGGCGATGAGCATCACGCGTTCCCTCCCGCGGCGACCGGGATCGCCTGCGCCGCCTGCGCCCGCTCCAGGGCGAAGAGCGCGGCGCCGAGCGCGCCCATGAAATGGCCCTCCGGGCTCACGTTGATCGACGTGCCCAGCACGTCCTCCAGCGCGCGCACCATGCCGACGTTGCGCGACACCCCGCCGGTGAACGTCACCTCCGGCTCGACGCCGACGCGGCGGATGAGCGACATCGTGCGGGCGGCGATGGCCTTGTGGACGCCGCCCAGGATGTCCTCGATCGTCTTGCGCTGGGCGAGGTAGGACATGATGTCGGACTCCACGAACACGGTGCAGACCGACGTCAGCCGCACCGGCTCCTTGGCGGCCAGCGACAGGGCGCCGATCTCGTCCAGGCCGACGCCGGTGACGTCGGCGGCCGCCGACAGGAAGCGGCCGGTGCCGGCCGCGCACTTGTCGTTCATGGAGAAGTCGACGACCGAGCCGTCGGGGCCGACCTTGATGGCCTTGGTGTCCTGGCCGCCCATGTCGATGACGGTGCGGGTGGCCGGGAACAGCGACTGGGCGCCGCGGGCGTGGCAGGTGATCTCGGTGATCTGCGCGTCGCCGAACGTCACCTTGTAGCGCCCGTAGCCGGTGCCGACGACGTAACCGATGGCCTCCCGCGGCAGGCCGACCTGCGCGCACGCCTCCACGAACGCGCGCTCGCCGGCCCGCGTCACGTTGGCCCCGGTGGGGATCAGCACACGGGCGACGATCGCGCGCGTGGCATCCACGATCACCGCCTTGGTCTGGGTGGAACCGACGTCGACGCCGCCGCCGAAGATCATGTCAGGCCTCCCGCTCACGCGTGAGCAACGAGCTTCTTGTGCTCGAGCGCCTCGAAGAAGGCGTCGATGCGGTTCTTGATCTGGGCCTCGGCGTAGTAGCGCGGGTCCTCCAGGTCGGACTCGACCAGCAGCGTCGGCACGCCGAGCTCCTTGATGAAGTACTCGCGCATGTCGCCCTGGCC
>DASSLH010000369.1:0-3526 GCA_035689625.1 Candidatus Methylomirabilota bacterium
CGCGCGCGCGAGCCAGCGCAGGGGCCCCGCCACCCCCGCGAGGTCGGCGGGCACGAGGCCGATGACGTTCAGCGTCGCGGCGACGTCGAAGGCCGGATCCCCCACGAGCGCGTTGGGCCAGTCCAGCACGGCGGTGACGGCGCCGTCGCGCACGAGGATGTTCTGCGGGTGGAAGTCGCCGTGGCACACGGCCGGCGCGCGGTCCTCGGGCGGCCGGGCGCGCCGGCACCAGGCGAGCAGCGGCCCGAGCCCGGTGAGCGACGCGGCCGCGATGCGGCGCTCCTCGGCCTCGAAGTAGCCGTCCAGCGTCGCCCACTCGCCGAGCGCGCGCGCCAGCGGCGTGGCGTCGAGCGCGTGCAGCCGCAGATGCTGCTCCACCAGCACGCGCAGCAGCGCCCCGATCCCCGCGCGCGTCAGCGGCCGGCCCGGCGCGCGCTCCATGACCAGGAATGGCGCGCCGAGGATCGTGGGATCGGCCGAGGCCAGGAGCACGCGGGGCGCCGGGTAGCCCTGGGCCGCGAGCGTGTTCTGCGTGGCCTCCTCGCGCAGGACCCGGGCCGGGTCGTGATGGGAGCGCAGCATGCGGAGGACCCGCGCCGGCGGGACGGCCGGCGGCGCGCCGCGCACGTCGAGCGCGTAGACCTCCGTGTCGTAGCCGCCGGTCAGCGCGACCGGCGGCCCCACCAGGTCCAGCGCCGGCGCCGCCAGCGCCCGGCGCAGGTGGCCGGCGAGCGCCTCGGCGAGGCCGGCCGGCAGGCTAACCCCTCGCCAGCGCCCCGGCGCCGTTCACGAGGCGAACGTCGGAGGCGCTGACGCCCAGGCTCACGCCCCGGCCGCGCAGGTGCTCGACGAGCGCGCGATTCAGCTCGCCCTCGGCGGCGACGACGTCCACGGCGCGCACCCAGGGATTGATGGCGATGCGGATGCCGGTCTCGCCGACGTGGGCGATACCGATCTGGGCCACGGGGTCCTTCAGCACGCGCTCGTTGCGCTGCACGACGTCGGTGACGGCGGCGAGCGCCGTGGTGAGATCCGCGCTGTGTGGCACCGTCACGCTGAGCTGCAGCTGCCGCGTGTGGCCGAAGTTGTGCAGGATCTCGCCGACGATCTTGCGGTTGGGGATGACGACCCGCGAGCGGTCGGCGTGCAGCAGCGTGGTGGAGAACAGCTCGATGGTGGTCACGTCGCCCCGCACGCCGACGATCTCGATGTACTCGCCGACGCGGAACGGCTTGGTGAAGATGATCGTGAGCCCGGCGCTGACGTTGCTGAGCACGCCCTGCAGCGCCAGGCCGACGCCCAGGCCGGCCACGCCGATACCGGCCACCAGCGGGGCCACCTGGAAGCCCAGCTTGTCGATGGCGACGACGAAGGCGAACAGCATCACCAGGATGCGCAGCGCCCGCACGATCAGCACGCGCAGGGGCGGCTCCATCGCGCGGCTGCGCAGGCGGGCGTCGGTCAGGCCGCCGACCCAGCGGCCGACGATGGCGCCGGCGCCCAGGATGACGATGGCCCCGAGGATCTGGAAACCGTAGCGGACGGCAAGGTCGATGACCAGGCTGCGGATGTCCATGTGGCTCCTCCCTGACGGTGGCGTACCATAGCACGGCCATGGCCCGATGGCCGCGCCGCCGCCTCGTCCGCGTGATCACGCGCGCTTGAGCTCGATCTCGATGAAGACGAACTCGAAGGCGTTGGGGTTGCGGACGTCGTGCTCGACGCCGGCCTGGCGGAAGTACGGGGCGCCCGCCACCAGCGCCGCCGTCGTCTCGCCGGCGGCGCCGCGGATGGCCAGCGGGCCAGTGGTCATCGGCACCACCGTGTAGTCGTGCTCGTGGCGGTGCCAGCCGGTGGCGGCGCCCGGGACGAAGCGCCACTCGGTGACCCGCACGCGGTCGTTGTCGATCTGCACGGTGGCAACGGCGGGCGCCGCGTCCGACATGGTGGCATGATAGCGTCCTGCTTCGCGGCAGGGGAAGGAAACCACGATGGCGGACGAGGAGCGCGCTCGCAGCGAGCTGCACGGCGAGGCGGGCGACGTGGTGGCCGGCACGGTCATGATCCGTCAGGGCGGCGCGCGCTCGGTGCGCGCGCGCGAGGTCAGCGTCCGCCAGGGCGGCGCGGTCAAGGTGGACGCCGACGAGATCGCGGTCACCCAGGGCGGCATCGTGCTCGCCCGCAGCAGCACCGCGCGCCTCACCGCCGCCGGCGCGGTCGGCGTCGTCACCGGCGACGCGCACCTGGAGGCCTCGCACGCGACGGTGGTGGTCGCCCGCGACCAGGCGCGACTCGAGCAGGCGGCCGGCGGCGTGGTGGCGGCCAACCGCGCGCACGTCACCGACAGCGCGGTGGGCGTGCTGCTGGCCCGGCACGTCGAGGCGACCAACGTGCGGGTGATGTTCGGCCTGCGCGAGGCGCTCGCCTTCGGCGCCGCCGCCGGCGTCGCCCTCAGCCTGCTGCTCGGCTGGCGGAAGCGCTGAGCGCGACGGCCGCGCGCTAGCGGAAGCGGTAGCCCAGCGTGACGCCCACGATGTGGGCGTCGTAGTTGCGGGCGTCGTTGCCGAGGAAGATCGACGTGACGCCCGGCACGAACGGCCGCAGCGTGTCCGTTCGCCAGTCCTCCTTCTGGAACGACTCGAACGCGTAGCCCAGCGTCGCCGTCCAGCTCTTCCAGAAGTGGTACTTCAGCGCGACGTCGAGCCGGAGCAGGCTGTCCTCGACGGCCGGCATCGGCTTGGCGGTCGCCGACGCTCGCTGGGCCGCCGTGCCGCTGGCCGGCGCCACCGGATTGCGCGTTTCGATCCGGCCGGTCGCCGTCGCGTAGTTCACGCCGGCCACCCAGTCCAGCACACCCGGGATCAGCGCGACGTTGACGCCGGTGTGCATCGTGTCCACGGTGTCGGCCATGAACGAGATCCACTCGAAGTCGGCGAAGTCGAACGTGGTGGCACCGGTCACCGGGCGGCTGCGCGAGCGCATCTTCTGCTCGTTGACCTCGTGCACGTAGCCGCCGGAGACGCTGAGCCGGCGGTTCGGCGTCCAGCCCACGTCGATGCCGAGCGACCAGGACACTTCCTGCTGCAGGCCCAGCACCGAGGCGATGTAGTCGTCGTAGCGGTAGCTCGCCGACGGCGTGATGGTCAGCGTGTCCCAGGGCGTGATCTGCCACTCCATGTCCACGCGCTGGCGGTCGCGCTCCGCCTCGTCGAACTTGCGCAGCAGGATGGATTGTCCCTGCAGGGCGGCGGCCGGATCCTCCTCGACGACGTGCGCCGCGTGGGCGCGGGTGTTGTACTCGTTGATCCGGCGAAAGGACGGCCGGTAGCTCGTGCGGACCAGCAGCCAGTCGGCCGGCGTCACGTCCACCGCCAGCTTGCCGAAGAACTCGTCCGTCTCGGGCACCTCGCGGTGGCTGTTGCGATCCCAGTGCTCCCAGCCCGTGCCGACCGTGAGCGCCACCGGCGCGAGCAGCTGATAGCGCGCGTCGAGATCGGCATTCTGGCGCCGGAAATCGAAGCGCCCG
>DASSLH010000370.1:0-6544 GCA_035689625.1 Candidatus Methylomirabilota bacterium
TGCACGACCCCCAGCGTCATGCCGGCCGCCACGCCCGCGTCCACCGCGTTGCCGCCGGCGGCCAGCACGCGCGCCCCCGCCTCGGCGGCGAGCGGGTGCCCGGCCGCGACGGCCCAGCGGGTGCCGATCGTCTGCACGGTCGCGGTCGGCCGGTGGGTCGGCGCGCTCTGCTGAGCGGAGGCGGAGTCGAGGGACATGTTGCGTCATCATACCGCGGAAGCTTAGGCTGCGCGTATGTCGGCGCCGCTGATCGGCATCACGACCTCGGTCACCGTGGCCAGGACGCCCGAGCGCGCCTATGTCAACATCGCGTACGTCCGCGCGGTCCAGGACGCGGGCGGCATCCCCGTGCTGCTGCCGCCGCACCTGTCGGCCGAGGTGCAGGGCGCGCTCTGGGAGCGCCTGGACGGCCTGGTGCTCACGGGCGGCGGCGACATCGACCCCGCACGGTTCAGCTGCAGCCGCCACCCCGCGGTGGACGACGTCTCGCCCGCGCGCGATGAGCTGGAGATCGGCTTCACGCGCCGCGCGCTCGACGACGACCTCCCGCTGTTCGCCATCTGCCGCGGCATCCAGGTGCTCAACGTGGCCCTCGGCGGCACGCTGGTTCAGGACCTGCCGAGCCAGCGGCCGGGGCCGATCGCGCACAGCCAGCGCGAGCCGCGGCAGCAACCCACGCACGCGGTGAAGGTCATGGGCGAGGGCACCCGGCTGGGGCGCGTGCTGGGCGCGCTCGAGGTCAGCGTCAACAGCATGCACCACCAGGCGATCGACGCGCTCGGCTTCGGGCTGCGCGACGTCGCCTGGGCGCCCGACGGCGTCATCGAGGGCGTGGAGATGCCCGGCGACGATCGCTTCGTCCTCGGCGTGCAGTGGCACCCCGAGGAGCTGGTCGGCCACGACCAGGCGGCCCGCAACCTGTTCGTCGCCATCGTTGACGCCGCGCGCCGCCGGCACCACTGACCGCGCCCGGCGGAATTTCACCCGACCTCCCTGGATGATCTCCTACCATGCCCGAATTCGCCCTCCTACAATCGCTTTCGAGACGCGTACTTAGATCTGGCGAGGGCGTTGCTATGTGCGCAGGCCGATGCTCAAGATCATCAGGCACGTCCCGATCGCCGCGCTGCTGTTCCTGGCCGCCTGTGGCGCCGCTCCGATCGCCTCCGTGGCGCCCGTGTCCACGCTCGATATCGCGCTCGAGGTGCCGCCGGCCCACCGGCCGGCCGTGGAGGAGATTCTCGGGATCATGCGGGGCCAGCTCGGGCTGCCGCTGCCGGCGCAGGTGAGCGTGTACGTCTACGACTCGCGCTCGGCGTTCCGCGCGGGCCTGATGGACGAGGGCTACGTGGCCCCGGATCGCGTGAACGAGATCGCCTCGTTCGCCGCCGGTCTGGCTCGCCCCGGCCGCGTGCTGCTGCACTCGCGCGCCACGCGGGGCCAGACGGAGTGGCGGCGGCTCATCGCGCACGAGATGACGCACGTGGTGGAGTTCGGCCTGGCGGGCGGTGACGGCCGCGCCGACCAGTGGCTCGCCGAGGGCCTGGCCGAGCGTGTGGCCTTCGACGTGCTGGAGCGCCTGGGCGACGGCTCGCTGGCCGACCGTCGCGCGCGCGCGCTGGCCGGCGCCCGCCGGCATCCCGGCTACGTGTCCGGCCACCTCGACCTCGCCGCGCTCGGCTCGCCGCGCGAGTTCACGCTGCGCCACCAGCGCGACGGCTCGCTCGAGACCTACCAGCTGTCGTTCCTGATGGCCGACTACCTGGTGCAGCGGCACGGCCTGACCACGGTGCTCGACTACTTCCGCAACTGCCGCGAGATGGACCGCGACCGCGCCTTCCTGCGCACCTTCGGGCAGCCGATCCAGCAGTTCGAGACCGAGGTCCTCGGCTACCTGCACGGCCTGGCGGCCGCCAACTAGCCCGACCGCAGCTCCCAGCGCGACGGCGCGTCGGGCACGACGTGCTCGCGCACGCGTCCCTCGCGG
This sequence comes from Candidatus Methylomirabilota bacterium, assembly GCA_035689625.1. GTDB lineage: Bacteria > Methylomirabilota > Methylomirabilia > Rokubacteriales > CSP1-6 > AR5. Next base: position 1,988 of record DASSLH010000370.1, read on the forward strand.
GCCAGCTTCTTGAGGTGGGAGGCGACCGACTGCGCGGCCATGGCGTGCAGGCTCTTCGGCACGTCGGCGTAGATGCGCTCGACCATCGCGGGGATCGTCGTGAGCCCGTCGCCGAGCGCCTGGAGGATCTGCCGCTCGCGCAGCAGGCGGTGCTCGACGTACTCGGTCAGCTTGCCCTGGGCGTCCTCGATCACCGGGCCGTGGGCGGGATAGATCCGCTGCACGTCGAGCGATCGCAGGCGCTCCAGCGATCGCATGTAGTCCAGCAGGTCGCCGTCCTCGGCCGGGATCACGGTCGTCGAGCCGCCGAGGACCACGTCACCGGTGAACACGGCCTTCTCCTGCGGCAGGTAGTAGCAGAGGTGATCGGAGGCGTGGCCGGGCGTGTGCAGCGCGACCAGCGTCACGCCCTCGCCCTCGATCGTCGCGCCGTCGCGCAGGTTCTCGACGTCGGCGGGCAAGCCGCTGTCGCGATAAATCATCTTGGCGACGCGCAGGCCGCGGAAGCGCCCGCGCAGCTGCTCCACCCCGCCGAGGTGGTCCTTGTGGCGATGCGTCAGCACGACGCGGGCCGGCTGCGTGAAGCCGCGCTCGCCCAGGTAGCGCTCGAGCAGCGGCAGGTAGTCGGGGACGCCGGCGCCGGTGTCGAGCAGGATCGGATCGCGCCGGCCGAGGAGATACGTGTTCGTGCCCGGCCCCGTCATCATGCCGGGATTGAGGCCGAGCACGCGCCCCACCAGCGGCGTCAGCGTCGCCGTCCTCGGAAAGTCGGGATCGATCCAGCTCACGCGCTGATCATACCCCGAGGTAGCGGTGCTGAACGTCGGCGCGGGCGCGCAGCGCCTCGGACGTGCCGCTCCACACCACCCGTCCCTTCTCCAGCACGTAGTGGTGATCGGCCAGCCGCGTGAGCGCCTCCACGTGCTTGTCGATGAGCAGGATCGACAGGCCGCCGGCCTTGAGCTGCTCGAGGCAGCGCCAGATCTCGCCGCGGACGAGCGGCGCCAGCCCTTCGGTGGCCTCGTCGAGGATGAGCAGCCGCGGGTTCGTCATCAGCGCCCGGCCGATGGCCAGCATCTGCTGCTCGCCGCCCGAGAGCGTGCTGCCCATGCTGCGCGCGCGCGCGGCGACCGCCGGGAACAGCGCGAACACCCGGTCCAGTGTCCACGGGTTGGCCGCGCCGCGCCGGTTGGCGGCGGTGGCCATCAGGTTCTCGCGCACGCTGAGGTTGGGAAAGATCTGGCGGCCCTCGGGGACGAGGCCCAGCCCGGCCTGGGCGATGCGGTGGGGCGGCAGGCCGTGCAGCGGCCGGCCGTCGAAGTGCACGCGCCCGGCCCGGGCCGGCAGCAGCCCCATCAGCGCGCGCACCGTCGTCGTCTTGCCCATGCCGTTGCGGCCGAGCAGCGTGACGAGCCGCCCCGGCTCGACGGCGAGGTCGATGCCGAACAGCACCTGGCTCACACCGTAGGCCGCCTCCAGGCGCTCGACCGTCAGCATCCGGCCGGCGCCTCCTCGCCGAGATAGGCGCGACGCACCTCGGCGTTCTCACGGATGGCGGCCGGGGCGCCGGTGGCCAGCACGCGCCCGTAGACGATCACGCTGATCCGGTCGGCCAGCGCGAACACGACGTCCATGTCGTGCTCGACCAGCACGATCGTGTGGGCGCCGCGTAGCGTGCGCAGCAGCCGCACCATGCGCTGGGACTCGTCCGGCCCCATGCCCGCCACCGGCTCGTCCAGCAGCAGCAGCCGCGGCCGCGTGGCCAGCGCCATGGCCAGCTCCAGCTGCCGCTGCTCGCCGTGGGCCAGCGCGCCGGCGGGCACGTCGGCGCGCTCGCCGAGCCCCACGCGCTCGAGCACGGCGTAGGCCGGCTCGCGCAGCGCGCGCTCTCGCGCCGCCGGCCGCCAGAAGCGGAAGCTGTGGCCGGCGTGCGCCTGCACGGCCAGCGCGACGTTGGCCACGGCGGTGAACTCCCGGAAGATGCTGGTGACCTGGAAGGAGCGGGCGAAGCCGCGCCGCGAGCGCGCCGGCGCCGACAACGCGGTGACGTCGGCGCCGGCGAAGCGGATGACGCCGGCGTCCGGCCGCAGGTCGCCCGACAGCTGGGCGATCAGCGTCGTCTTGCCGGCGCCGTTGGGGCCGATGAGCGCCAGCGTCTCGCCCTCGGCGACGTCCAGGTCCACGCCGTCGGTGGCCACGATGCCGCCGAAGCGCTTGCTGAGCGCACGCACCGACAGCAGCGCGTCAGCCATCGGTGGAGGTGCCGCCGGGCAGCAGCCCGTAGAGGCCGCGGCGCGCGTAGAGGACGACCAGCACCAGCAGCGGGCCGAGCACGATCTGCCAGTGCACCGTCCAGGCCGAGAGCACGTCCTCGAGCAGCAGGTAGGCGGCGGCGCCCAGCACGGGGCCGAACAGCGTGCCCATGCCACCGAGGATCACCATGACCATGATCTCGCCCGAGCGCGTCCAGTGCATGTAGCTCGGCGTGAGGTACTCGGTCTGGTTCGTGAGCAGCGCGCCGGCGAGGCCGCCGACGGCGCCGGCCAGCACGAACGCGGCCAGCCGGTAGCGGAACGTCGCGAAGCCGACGGCGCGCATGCGCGGCTCGTTGGACTTCGCCGCGCGGATGACGGTGCCGAAGCGCGCGTGGACGAGCCGGTGGCCGAGCCACAGCAGCAGCACGAGCAGCGCGAGCACCACGTAGTAGAAGACCGTCGGGTCGGCCAGGTCGAGGCCGGGCAGCCGGCTGCGGCGCGCCAGCCGCATGCCGTCGTCGCCGCCCCACGCGTTGATCGAGATGCCGAGATAGTAGAACATCTGCGCGAAGGCCAGCGTGATCATGATGAAGTACATGCCGCTGGTGCGCAGCGACACGGCGCCGATGACCAGCGCCGCCGCCGCCGAGGCCAGCACCGCCAGCGCGAGCTGCACCAGCCCGCTGTCGATTCCGTAGGAGGCCGGCACCGCCACCGCGTAGGCGCCGATGCCGAGGTAGGCAGCGTGACCGAGGCTGACCATGCCGCCATAGCCGAGGATGAGGTCGAGGCTCACGGCGGCGATCGCCCAGATGAGGATCCGGCGGAAGAGATCGACGTAGAACGGCTGGTGGAGCAGCGCGGCGACGACCGGCACCAGGGCGAGGGCGACGAGGCCGCCGCCGAGCACGATGCGACGGGCGCGGGTGGCCATCGGCTCAGCTCCGCGCGGCCGGGAACAGGCCCTGCGGGCGGAAGAACAGGACGGCTGCCATGAGCAGGTAGATCGACATCGAGGCCAGCGCCGGCCCGGCGCTCTCGGCGGCGACGGGGCCGAGGACGGAGCTCAGCAGCGGGCGCAGGAACGCGCGGCCCAGCGTGTCCACCATGCCGACCACGATGGCGCCGACCAGCGCGCCCCGGATCGAGCCGATGCCGCCGATGACGATCACGACCAGCACCTCGACGAGGATCTCCTCGCCCATCCCCGGCTGCACGTTGTAGATCGGCCCCGCCATCAGCCCGCCCAGCGCGGCCAGGGCGGCGCCGAAGCCGAACACCAGGGTGTAGAGCAGCCGGATGTTGACGCCGAGCGCGGCGACCATCGTGCGGTTGCTGGCGCCGGCCCGGATCAGCATCCCCAGGCGGGTGCGGCTCACCAGCCCGTAGAGCAGCAGCGCGACGGCGAGACCGACCACGATGATGACCGCGCGGTAGGCCGGGTAGCGCAGCCCGGGCAGCACGACGATCTGGCCGGCCAGCGCCGGCGGCACCCGCGTGAAGAGCGCGGTGCGGCCCCAGACCATGGCGACCGCCTCGTTGAAGAACAGAATGAGGCCGAAGGTGGCCAGCACCTGGTCGAGGTGATCGCGCTCGTAGAGCCGCCGCAGCGCGATCACCTCGACGAGCATGCCGATGGCCAGCGTGGCCGGCAGCGCGAACACGACGCCGAGCACGAACGACCCGCTCCAGTTGAAGACGGCCGTGGCCAGGTACGCCCCGACCATGTACAGCGAGCCGTGGGCCAGGTTGACGAGGTTCATGATGCCGAACACGAGCGTGAGCCCGGCCGCCATCAGGAACAGCATCACGCCCAGCTGCAGCCCGTTCAGGCACTGCTCGGCGACGAGGAGCGCCGTCACCGCCGGCCCACGCCGGCGGCGATCACTTCATCGGGCATTCCTGGTAGTAGGCGTCCTTGTGATTCTCGAACACCGTCTTCTGGATCTGCATCTCGACCTCGCCGCCGGCGCCCTTCACGGTCTTGAGCAGGTAGAAGTTCTGGATCGGGAAGTGGTTGGTGTTGTACGTGAACTTGCCGCGGGTGGACTTGAAGTCGGCCTTCTGCATCTCGGCGATCATGCCCTTCTTGTTGGCGAGATCGCCCTTGACCGCCCGCACCGCCGAGTCGATCAGCAGGATGCCGTCATAGCTCTGGGCACCGTAGAAGGACGGCGTGTAGCCGAACTTCTTCTTGAAGTCGCCGACGTACTTGGCATTCGCCTCGTTCTTGAGATCGGCGCTCCAGTAGCGCGCCTCGTAGATGCCGACGGCGGCGTCCTGCACGGCGGGCAGCGTCGTC
>DASSLH010000371.1:0-2248 GCA_035689625.1 Candidatus Methylomirabilota bacterium
GACGACGCTGCCCGCCGTGCAGGACGCCGCCGTCGGCATCTACGAGGCGCGCTACTGGAGCGCCGATCTCAAGAACGAGGCGAATGCCAAGTACGTCGGCGACTTCAAGAAGAAGTTCGGCTACACGCCGTCCTTCTACGGCGCCCAGAGCTACGACGGCATCCTGCTGATCGACTCGGCGGTGCGGGCGGTGAAGGCGACCTCTCGAACAAGAAGGGCATGGTCGCCGCCATGCAGAAGGCCGACTTCAAGTCCACGCGCGGCAAGTTCACGTACAACAGCAACCACTTCCCGATCCAGAACTTCTACCTGCTCAAGACCGTCAAGGGCGCGGGCGGCGAGGTGGAGATGCAGATCCAGAAGACGGTGTTCGAGAACCACAAGGACGCCTACTACCAGGAATGCCCGATGAAGTGATCGCCGCCGGCCCGGGCCGGCGTTGACGGCGCTCCTCGTCGCCGAGCAGTGCCTGAACGGGCTGCAGCTCGGCGTCATGCTGTTCCTGATGGCCGCCGGGCTCACGCTCGTGTTCGGCATCATGAACCTCGTCAACCTGGCCCACGGCTCGCTCTACATGGTCGGGGCCTACCTGGCCACCGCCGTCTTCAACTGGAGCGGCTCCTTCCTGCTCGGCGTCCTGTTCGCGCTGCCGGCCACGCTGGTCATCGGCATGCTGATCGAGGTCATCGCGCTGCGCGCGCTGTACCAGCGCGACCACCTCGACCAGGTGCTGGCGACGTTTGGCCTCATCCTGTTCTTCAACGAGGCGGTGGCGATGGTGTGGGGGCGCACCGCGCTCTTCACCCGGGTGCCGTCGGCGCTGACCGGCCAGATCGTCGTGCTGCCGGGCCTGCGCTACCCGGCCTACCGGGCCGTGATCATCCTGGTCGGCCTCGCGGTGGCCGGGCTGCTCGGAGTGCTGGTGAGCCGCACCCGCCTCGGGATGCTCATCCGGGCCGGGGCCAGCAACCGCACGATGGTGGCCGCGCTCGGCGTCAACATCCGGCTGCTCTACACGCTGGTGTTCGGCTTCGGCGCCGCGCTGGCCGCCCTCGGCGGGCTCATGGCGGGCCCGATCTACACCGTGCAGCCGGGAATGGGCGAGGAGATCCTCGTCGAGGTGCTGGTCGTGATCGTCATCGGCGGCATCGGCTCGATCCGCGGCGCGCTGGTGGGCGCGGTCGTGGTGGGCATGGTGGACACGCTGGGGCGCGCGTTCCTGCGCCCCCTGCTCAGCACGCTGCTCGGCCCCGTGGCCGCCGAGAGCGCCGGCCCCGCGCTGGCCTCCATGTCGATCTATCTGCTCATGGCCACCGTGCTCTTCTTCCGGCCCCAGGGCCTGTTCCCGGCCGCGCGCAGCTGAGCCGATGGCCTCGCGCGCCCGCGGCATCGTGCTCGCCGCCGGCCTGGCCGGGCTGGCGCTGGTGCCGGTGGCGGCGGCGCTGCTCAACCAGCCGTTCTACGTCGATCTCTTCCGGCGCATCCTGATCTGGGCCATCGCGGCCGTCAGCCTCGACCTCATCCTGGGCTACGGCGGCCTGGTGAGCCTCGGCCACGCGGCCTACCTCGGCATCGGCGCCTACGCGGTCGCGGTGCCCGCCTCCTACGGCGTGCACAGCGGGCTGGCCCAGTTCGGGCTGGCGGTGCTGGCCTCGGCGGCGGCCGCGCTGCTCATCGGGGCCGTGTCGCTGCGCACCAGCGGCATGTACTTCATCATGATCACGCTGGCGTTCGCACAGATGTTCTACTACCTGGGCATCTCGATCCAGGCCTGGGGCGGCGACGACGGCATGCGGCTGGCCCGGCGCAGCCGGCTGCCGGGTCTCGACCTCGCCAACCCCATCGTCTTCTACTACGTGGTGCTCGCGCTGCTGGTGCTGCTGCTCTGGCTCGGCCACCGGCTGGTCCACGCGCGCTTCGGCACCGTCATCCGGGCCGCCCGGTCCAACGAGCCGCGCATGCGCGCGATCGGCTTCTCGACGTTCCGCTACCGGCTGGCGGCCTTCGTGCTGGCCGGGGCCGTCGGCGGCCTGGCCGGCGCGTTGCTCACGAACCAGACGGAGTACCTGACGCCGAGCTACATGCACTGGACGCGCTCGGGCGAGATCATGGTCATGGTCATCCTGGGCGGCATGGGCACGCTGTTCGGTCCCGTGCTGGGCGCCGCCGCCTACCTGCTGCTCGAGGACGTGCTGTCGGCGTGGACGGTGCACTGGCAGGTCGTGCTCGGCCCGCTGCTCGTGCTGGT
>DASSLH010000372.1:0-4095 GCA_035689625.1 Candidatus Methylomirabilota bacterium
GGCCGGGTCCCACTCCTCCATCGTCGTGAGCGCGCGCACGATCGCGTCGTAGTCGTGGCCGTCGGGCAGCGTGAAGACGTTCCAGCCGTAGGACGCCCACTGGTCCACCAGCCGGTAGCGGTCGAACTTGCGCGGCACGACGCCGCCGATGAGCGCGTCGTCGATGCCGGCGTTGTTGTCCGACAGGAAGATCCGCAGCCGCTTGCCGACCTGGAACGCCAGCGCCTGGGTCTTCAGCTCCTGGGCGTGGCCCTCGGTCATCGCGAACTCGCCCTCGAAGGCGATGATCTTGGGCGTCCCCATCGGCGCGCCCACGATGTCCCAGAACGCCGCCTTGCCAGCCGCCGACGCGATGCCGACGCCCGAGGGGCCGCCGTTGACGTCGTTCGTCACGTCGGTGGACTCGATGTGGCCGGACAGCGAGCGGATGCCGCGCCCCTTGGCCTGCGCGAACAGCGGATGGTCGGTGAGGCCCTGGTCGGAGAGCAGCGTCTTGAGCGCGCCGGCGCCGCGGCGGAAGCCGAGCGCGTCCACCGGCAGCATCGCGACGTCGGGGGCCACGTGGTAGCGCCGGTTGCCGGTCGCCTGGTGCTTCCGGTACATCGCCTGCCCGAGGATCATCCACAGCGCGTAGCACGTGGGCGCGCAGTGCCCCGCCGCCAGCATGAACTTGTCCGCGTAGGGATGCTTGGGACGCCGGTAGTCGTAGCGCAGGCCGCCCAGCCGGGGACCGGCGAGGTGCGCGGCGACGTTGAACGGCGTGTAGGCCAGCGGCCCGCCGAAGTGCCCCGTCTGGGCGTAGTTGCCCAGCAGCGTGAGGGTCATGCAGGTCATCCAGCCGATGTCTTCGAGGCGCTGCCTGTCGTAGGAGAGCGTCGGCGCAGGGCTCATCGTGGCAAATCCGCCTTCCTGGACTCGTGATTCTCGCTCGACAGCCCTTCATTCTACCGGATGACCGGCTCGCCGGCAGCGGCTCGTGACGGTGACCACGATGTGTGCGAGACTGGGGGGTCGGCGCGCCACGCTTGCAGGAGGATTATGCTGCTCATCGCGTTCCTGGCCGTCGCGCTGGCGGCGGCCGAGGTCGCGCTCGATTTCGCGACCTGGATCCAGCTCAACGTCTCGATCCTCTACGGGTTGCCGTTGATCCTCGCCGCCCTCGCGCGCAGCCGCCGACTCCTGTGGTCGCTGGTCGCGGTGCTCGCCACGTCCACGTTCACCGTGTACTGGCTGCAGATCCCACCCGGCGTCTTCGCGCTGCACGAGCCATTCTTCGTGAACCGCGTCCTCGCGACCGTCTCCCTGCTGCTGACCGCCTGCCTGGCCCACGTCTGGATCGCGGCGCTCGATCTGACCGACCGGCAGAGCCGCACGCTGCAGGAGCAGAACGCCGAGCTGCACGCTCGCCGGCAGGACGCGGAGGAGGCGAGCCGGCGGAAGACGCGGGTCCTGCGCGCCGTGTCCCACGACATCCGCTCGCCGCTGCACGCGATCAAGCTCGTGGCCGAGCTCGTCGCGCGACGCGCGCGTGACCCGGCGGCCGCGGCCGAGATACCCGCTCTGGCGCAGCGCCTGCTCGACAACACCGCCGCCCTCGCCGACTGGGTGACGAACGTGCTCGACTTCTCGACCGTCGAGTCCGGCCAGCTCGTGATGCACGCCAGCGAGTTCTCGCTGGACGACGTCCTCGCCGAGGAGGCTGCCCGCCTGCTGCCCCTGGCGGAGCGCAAGGGACTGAAGCTGACGGCGCGACCGCCGGCGCCGCCGATCCGCCTGAAGACCGACCGCACCAAGCTGGGACGGGTCCTGAGCAACCTGCTGAACAACGCGATCAAGTTCACCGAGGCCGGCAAGGTCGCCGTGACGGCGGAGCCGGCGGCCGACGGCGGCGTGGATATCGAGGTCCGTGACACCGGCGTCGGGATTCCGGCCGGAAAGCTGGAGCTCATCTTCCAGGACTCCGCGCAGCTCGACTCGAGCCCGCTCCAGCGAGGCGAGGGCTGGGGGCTCGGGCTGCCGGTCTGTCACACGCTGCTCCGGCTCATGGGCGGCCGCATCACCGTGGAGAGCGAGCCGAGCGTCGGCAGCCGCTTCACCGTGCACCTGCCGCCGGCCTGCGTCTTGCGGTCTTGACAAATCGAAGGCGGCGTTGCTTCATCCCTGAGTGTTCGCCGAGAGCTTCTTCCAGGCGCTGACGGCGGGTCTGCTGGTCGGCGCCATCTACGGCCTCATGTGCGTGGGCCTCGGCCTCATCTTCGGCGTCATGCGCGTCATCAACTTCGCGCAGGGCGACTTCCTGATGCTCGGCATGTACCTCAACCTCTACGCGGTCAGCGGCCTCGGGGTCCTGGCCTTCCTCGGCCCCATCGCGGCGCCGTTCGCCGGCGCGCTGCTGGCCGGGCCGGTGATCTTCGCCGGCGGCTGGCTGCTGCACCGGCTGCTCATCGCCCGCGTCACCGGCTTCCGCGTGGTCGGGGCCGAGGGCGAGGGACACTACGCGCAGCTGATCCTCACGCTCGGCGTCGCGCTCGTCCTCGAGAACGGCGGCCTCATCGCGTTCGGCTCCACGCCGACCGTCGTGCGCACGCCGCTGTCCACCGCCGCCTGGCAGGTGCCGCTGCTCTACGACGACTACAGCGCGATCTTCGTCAACAAGGCGCGCACGGTGGCCGGCCTCGTGTCCGTGGCGGTCGCCGGCGCGCTCTACTGGTTCATCAGCCGGACGCAGCGCGGCAAGACGCTGCGGGCGGCCGCCGACAACGCCGAGGCGGCGACCTACATGGGCATCGACGTGGATCGCGCGCACGGCCTGGCTTTCGGCATCGGCACCGGCATCACCGCGATCGCCGGCGGCCTCGTCGCGACCTACTATCCCTTCCAGCCCTACGTCGGCTTCGACTTCGTCATCATCATGTACGCGGGCGTGGTGCTGGGCGGCATGGGCAGCATCATGGGCGCCTTCTGGGGCGGGATGACGATCGGCCTGGTGCAGCAGCTCTCGACGCTGGTGCTGCCGCTGCAGCTGCAGAACGCCGCTATCTTCGCCGTGTTCCTGCTCATCGTCCAGCTGCGGCCGCAGGGACTCTTCGGCCGCAGCGTCGAGCGGACCTGAGCGGTGGGCCCAACCGCGCGCCGCCTCCGCGTCCCGCTCGGCGTCATCGGCGCGGTCGCGCTCGCCTGGCTCCTGGCCGGCATGGCGGTGAGCGACAACTACTACCGCCTGATGCTGACGCTCGTCCCGATCTGGGCGGTGATGGGGCTGTCGTGGAACCTGCTGAGCGGCTACACCGGCCTCGTCTCCTTCGGCCACGCCTCGTTCTTCGGGCTGGGTGCCTACACGGTCACGCTCGCCCTCGTGCTCGGCGGGCTGACGCCCTGGTTCGGCATCCCGCTCGGCGTCCTCGTCGGCGTGCTGGCGGCGGTGCTCATCGGCTACCCGACGTTCCGCCTGCGCGGCCACTACTTCGCGCTGGCGATGCTCGCCTACCCGCTGGCCCTGCTCTACGTGTTCAGCTGGCTCGGCTACCAGGAGGTGGCGCTGCCGATGAAGCGCGAGGCGCCGGGCTGGTACATGCAGTTCGGCGACTACCGCGCCTACATCGCGATCGCGGTCGGCCTGCTGGTCGTGGCGCTCGTGGTCACGCTGGCGGTCGAGCGCTCGCGCTTCGGGATGTCGCTGCTGGCCATCAAGCAGAACGAGCCGGCGGCGGAGGCGGCCGGCATCGACACGCTGCGCTGGAAGATGCGCGCGATCATGCTGAGCGGCGCGCTGGCCGCGGCCGCCGGCGGCCTCTACTCGGTGGTGTTGCTCGTCGTCACGCCCGACAGCGTGTTCGGCATGCTGACGTCCGCCCAGGCGCTGATCGTCGCGCTGTTCGGCGGCGTGGCCACGCTGTGGGGCCCGCTGATCGGCGCCGCCGTGCTGGTGCCACTGAGCGAGACGCTGCAGGCCCGGCTCGGCAACACGCTGCCCGGCATCCAGGGCGTCGTCTACGGCCTGGCCATCATCGTGGTGATCCTGCTGGCGCCCGAGGGCGTCTACTGGCACATCCACGACCGCCTCGCCCGCCGTCGCCGCGACACGCCGCCGGCGAC
>DASSLH010000373.1:0-7847 GCA_035689625.1 Candidatus Methylomirabilota bacterium
TCACGGAGAACGGCACGAACTGCACGCGCGGCGTCCAGCCCCACCAGATCGCCGGCAGCAGCGTGACGAGGATGGCGACGACGAACGACGGCACCGAGAGCCCGAACACCGCGGCGCTGCGCGCGAAGAAGTCGAGCACGCCGTCCTGGCGCACGGCGGCGACGACGCCGACCGGGATGCCGATGGCCACCGCGACGGCCAGCGCCAGGAAGCCGAGCGCCGCCGTCACCGGCATCCGCTGGGCCAGCTCGGCCGTCACCGGCTTGCGCGTCCACAGCGACTCGCCGAGGTTGCCGCGGGCGATGGCGCCGAGCCAGTCTACGTACTGCACGGGGATGGGACGGTTCAGGCCGAGCTTCGCGCGCAGGTCCTCCAGGTCCTTGCCGTACGCCTTCTCGTCGAGCATGAGCTGCACGACGTCGCCGGGGATGAGGCGCGGGAGCGTGAAGACGACGAGCGAGGCGATCAGCAGCGAGGGCAGCGCGACCAGCAGGCGGCGCAGGACGTAGTTGCGCACGCCCGGCGGTCCTCGCTACCGGTCGATCCAGGCCGCCATGAGCCGGCCGCCGTAGTCGAAGCCGTTGTTCGGCATGTAGTTCTTGATGTGGGCATCCCACGCCGACAGGATGCGGATGGAGCCGTCCACGCCGAACAGCGCCTGGTCGGCCAGGTAGCGCTGGATGTCGAACACGATCTGCTTGCGCTTGCTCACGTCGTGCGTGCGCCGCTGCAGCCGGATCATGTCGGTGAGCTTGGGATCGTTGACGCCCCAGACGTTCAGCGGCTGGCCCGGCATGAACCAGCGATAGAAGTACGCCTCGGGATCGGCCCAGGCGCCGCGCAGCCCGAGGAACATCTGGTCGAACTTGCCGAAGATCGTGCTGGAGATGAATGCGCCGTACTCCTTGGGCTTGAGCTCGGCGTGAATGCCGGCGGCGTTCCAGTTCTTGAGCGTGATCTGCACGAAGACGTCGAAGTCGGGGCCGTAGACGACCGGCGGCGACTCGACGGTCGTCTTGAAGCCGTTCGGCAGCCCGGCCACGGCCAGCAGCTTCTTGGCCTCGGCGGTGTTGTGGTCGTAGAGCTTGCGGCCCTCGGGCCCGAGCTGGTCGATCGGGATCGACCACTCGGCGAACGCCGCCGGCACCGCCGGGTTCGGCGTCCAGTGGCCCTGCGAGAACGCCAGCGACTCGAAGACCTCGGCCACGTTGCTGGCCCGCGAGAGCGCCCGCCGCACGCGCACGTCGTTGAACGGAGCGTTCGCCAGCTTGAAGCCGGTGGCGCCGCTGGTGAACCACGTGTACTCGGCCGTCTGCAGGCCGGCCTTGCGCTGCCGCGCGACGGGCGCGTCGAGCCAGCGCACCGCGTGCTGGTACTCGGGACCGAAGTCGGTCTTGCCGCTGAGCCAGGTGGCCAGCCGCGAGGCCGGATCCTTGTCGATCAGCCACTCCACGCCGTCGGCGTACGGCAGGCCGGGCACGAAGTAGTCGGGGTTGCGCACGAACGCGATCTTGACGTTCGGCTCCCAGCGCTCGAGCATCCAGGGCCCGGTGCCGATCGCCGTCTCAACCTTCTTGAGGTCGCCGAACTTCTCGACGCACTCTCTGGCGATGATCCACGTCGAGGTGGACGCCAGCAGGTCGAGGAACCAGGCGTTCGGCTCCTTGAGCGCGAACTTCACCGTGTACCTGTCCACCGCCTCGATCTTGTCCACGTACTCGAGCACCGGCTTGTTCGGGTTGCCGGTGATCGTGAGGAAGCGCTCGTAGGTGTACTTGACGTCGTCGGCCGTCAGCTCGCGACCGTTGACCGGCGGCTTGTTGTGCCAGCGCACGCCCTTGCGGAGCTTGAACACGTACGTCGTGTCGTTGAGCCGCGTCCACGACTCGGCCAGGTCGGGCTCGACCGGATACGTCATCGGCTTGACCGACGGGCCGGCCTTGACCTTCACCAGGCGGCTGTAGATGAGCGAGAGCGGGCACATCGTCACGAACGAGATCGTCTGGTGCGGATCGAAGTGCAGCGGGTCGGCCTGGAACGTCAGCCGCAGCGTGCCGCCGCGCTTGGGCGTCTGGGCCTCGGCCGGAGCGATGAGCTGCGGTCCCGTGGCGGCCAGCACGAGCGCGGCGCCGCCGGTCTTGAGCACGTCCCGCCGAGAGACACCGTTCATCGCCGTCTCCTTTGACGCCAGCGCGCCGGCGAGGTCAGCGCGCGGTGAGGTCGGCCCACAACCGCCCGGCGCCGCGCTCGGCCACCGTGCGGCCGAGCGTCTGCGCCCAGCGGCTCTCGCTGCCGAACTCCGCGCGCCACGACCACAGCCGCCGCGTGGCGAAGTGCAGCGAGTGCTCGTAGGTGAAGCCGATCGCGCCGTGCACCTGGTGGGCGATGCCGGCGCCGAGCCCGGCCGCCTCGCCGGCGCGGATCTTGGCGGCGGCGACGGCGCGGCGCGGCTCGCCGCGCTCGGCGACCTCGAACGCGTACTGGGCGGCCATGCCGGCGGAGGCCGTGTGGCCGGCCAGCAACGCCAGGTTGTGCTGGATCGCCTGGAAGTTGCCGATCGGCCGCCCGAACTGCTTGCGCTCGGTCGCGTAGCGGACCGACTGCTCCAGCAGCGACTCCAGCGCGCCGGCCATCTGGGCCGCGCGCACGAGCGCGCCGCGCAGCATGACGGCGTCGCCGCTCACGCGCGGCCCGGCCGCGGCCGCCGCCACGACGGCGGCGCCATCGAACGTCAGCGTGTCGCGCGGCTCCAGCGCGAGGTTGCGGTCGGGCGCGACCTTGCCGCTTCCGCGGGCGAGCAGCGCCACCATCGGCGCGCCGTCGCTCTCGGTCACGACCACCACGTGGCCGGCCGCGGCGCCCCACGGCACGCGCGACGCGGTGCCGGTGAGCCGCCACTGGCCGCCGGCCCGGGCCAGCCGCAGCCGCTCGTCGCGCTCGACCGGCGCGATCGTGAGCGGGCCCAGCGGCACGTCGAGGCCGGCCTGGCTCAGCAGCCAGCCGGCGACGATCGTCTCGGCCAGCGGTACCGGGGCGGCGTGCTTGCCGGCCGCGCGCACGACCACGTGGGCGTCCGGCCAGGTGCCGCCGGCGCCGCCGCGCGCCTCGGCCACCAGCGGCAGCGTGAGGCCGCCCTCCTCGAGCGCGCGCCAGAGCTTGTCGGGCCAGGCGCCCTTCTCGGCGGACTCGATCAGCTCCTTGCCGACGAGGTCGTTGAACAGCCGCGTGACGGTGTCGGCGAGCAGCGTGCCGAGCTCGGACGTCATCGCAATCCCAGGCCGCGGGCGATGATGCCGCGCAGGACCTCGCGGGTGCCGCCGCGCAGCGAGAAGGAGGGCGCGCGCTGCACCAGGTAGCCGAGCGTCTGCTGCAGGTCGCTGGCGCTGTCGATCGTCGGCTCGAGGTCCATCAGCGCGTGCACGACCTCGGGCACCGACTGCTCGAACGTGGTGCCGAGGTCCTTGACGACGGCCGCCTCGAGGTTGGGGTTCTGGCCGGCCTGCAGCATGCCGGCCACCGACAGCGACATCTGGCGCATGGTGGACAGCTGCGCGGCCAGCCGGCCGATGACCTCGGCCGCGCGCGGATCGGGCGAGGCGCCGACGTGGTCGATCAGCGCCAGGCTCAGCGCGAAGCACGACAGGTAGCGCTCGGGCCCGCTGCGCTCGAACGCGAGCTCGGTCGTCACCTGCTTCCAGCCGTCGCCCTCGCCGCCCACCCGCATGTCCTCCGGCACGAACACGTCCTGGAACACCACCTCGTTGAAGTGGTGCGCGCCGGCCAGGTCGATGATCGGCCGGATCGTGATGCCGGGCGACTTCAGGTCCACCAGGAACTGGGAGAGGCCCTCGTGCTTCTTGTCGGGGACGACCGTGGTGCGGAACAGCGCGATCGCATAGTGGCAGCGGTGCGCGTTGCTCGTCCACACCTTGGTGCCGTTGACGACGTAGCCGCCGTCCTTGGCCACGGCCCGCGTGCGGATGGAGGCCAGGTCGGAGCCGGAGTCCGGCTCGCTCATGCCGATGGCGAAGTACGTCTCGCCGCGCATGATCCCGGGCAGGAAGCGCTCGCGCTGCGCCTCGGTGCCGAACCGCAGCAGCAGCGGCCCCGACTGCCGCTCGGCCACCCAGTGCGCGCCGGCCGGCGCGCCGGCCGCCAGCAATTCCTCCAGCAGCACGTAGCGCTCCAGGAACGAGCGCTCCTGGCCGCCGTACTTCTTGGGCCACGTCAGGCCGATCCAGCCCCGGGCGCCCAGCTTCTTGCTGAACTCGGGGTTGAACCCGCCCCAGGAGTCGGCCCGGCGCACCGGGGGCAGGTCGCCCGTGGCGCCCCGGATGAACGCGCGCACCTCGTCCCGGAAGGCCTCGGCCTCCGGCGGCAGGTCACGCACCTCGAAGTGGAAGACGGCCACGGTGCGCTCTGCATTAGCACGGCTGCGGCGTCGCCGCAACCGTCCGGCTGGTCAGCGGCCGAAGAAGCCGCCCTTGGGGCGGGCGTGGGCGTGGAAGTGGTCGGGGATGTTGCGCATGTGACCGTCGATCCAGAACTCGCCCAGGCGCGCGGCCGCCACCTCACGCAGGCGCGCGTGCATGTGGCGGACGTGCTCCTCCGGCGGCGCGGTGCCGTGCGAGCGCCAGACGACCATCGGCACCTCGCAGATGTCGCACTCGGCGATCCAGCAGATCTCGTCCTCGTGGTACCAGGGCGTGATGCGCGCCGCCCGGCACAGATCGCACCACCCGGTGTCGCTCACGCGCGGGTCAGGCGGCCATCGGGCAGTAGAAGATCAGCTCCTGCCCCTTCGGCACGCCGTCCAGCCGCCGCCGCAGCTCGCCCAGCGTGATCGCCCCCTCCAGCCGCATTCGCCCGCACGTGTCCTCGTCCTCGTACGCACCGACGAGCAGTCCGCGCCCCGACGGCAGCCCCGGTCGCGCATCGCTCGCCGAAATCCGGTGAAAAGTCCAGTGATCTCTCCTGGCGCATGTGGCCGGCTTCGAAGCGATGGGGGGCATGGGGGAGCAACGCAGTGCTCCCCCCATGTGGAAAACGACGACAGTGCGACGCGTTCTAGTAATCTGCGCCTTCCAGCAACGGGAATGCGCTCACCACGCTGGGCTGCGTCACCACGGGCGCTGGCCGGACGTACGATTCGTCCAGCTTGCTCCACCGATCCACGCCCAGCAGCGCCAGCGCGATGCGGATCTCGTCCTCCAGCAGCTCCATGACGCGCACGGCCCCGGCGGCGCCGGCGGCGGCCAGGCCGAAGCACGGCATGCGGCCCATGCCGACGAGGTCGGCGCCGAGCGCGATCGCCTTCACGACGTCGGTGCCGCGCTGGAAGCAGCCGTCCACGATGATGCGCGCGCGGCCGGCGACCGCCTTGACGACCTCCGGCAGCACGTCGAGCGAGCCGCGGCCCTGGTCGAGCTGGCGCCCGCCGTGGTTGGAGACGTAGACGACGTCCACGCCGTGCTCGCAGGCGAGCGCCGCGTCCTCGGCGGTCGCGACGCCCTTGAGGATCAGCGGGACCTGGTGCGTGTCCTTGAATCGCTTGACGTGGTCCCAGGTGAAGCCGGACTGGTAGTCGAAGCCGGTGGCGCGCACGCGCCAGGGCTTGACGAAGCGCCGGGCCAGGTCGCGCTCGCGGCGGCTGTAGGACGCGGTGTCCACCGTGATGCAGAAGGCGGTGTAGCCGTGGGCCACCGCGCGGCGCACGTGGTCGTCCACGAAGTCGTCGCCGCCGCGCACGTAGAGCTGGAAGATGCGGTAGTTGTCGGCCGCCTTGGCCACGGCCTCGAGCCCGGGATTGCAGACCGACGACAGCATCTGCGGCACGCCGAACTCGGCCGATGCCTGCGCCGCGGTGGCGCCGCCGCCCGGCGTGAAGCTCTCGATGGACCCGATCGGCGCGAACATCACCGGGATGCGCACCGGCTTGCCGAGGAACGTGCTGCCGGCGTCCACCCTCGAGACGTCGCGCAGCACGCGGGGCCGGAACGCCAGCGAGTCGATGGCCAGCCGGTTGCGGCGCAGCGTCGTCTCCGTCTCGGTGCCGCCGACCAGGTAGTCCCACGGTCCCGGCGCCAGCGTGGCGCGCGCGGCCCGCACGATCTCGTGCAGCGTCTGGAAGCGCTCTTCCAATCCTGAGCCCATGGCCGGGCAGGATAGCAGATCCGGCTCGGTGCTACGCTAGCGCCTCGTGATGGCACGCCTGTGACCGACAGCGACGCCCGTCCGTTCGCCGGCCTGGAGGTGGTCGAGTTCGGCCAGTTCATCGCGGTGCCCTTCTGCGCGCAGCTGCTGGCCGAGGGCGGCGCCCACGTCGTCAAGGTCGAATCGCTGGAGGGCGACCCGGTCCGCAACCTGGCGCCGCTGGCGCCGGGCGAGACGCGCCACTTCATCTCGCGCAACCGCGGCAAGCACAGCCTGCCGCTCGACCTGCGCCACGCCGGCGCCGGCGCCGTGATCACACGGCTGCTGGCCCGGGCCGACGTCGTGCTGACGAACTTCCGTCCCGGCTTCGCCGAGGAGCTCGGCCTCGACTACGCCGCGCTGGCGCCGCGCCATCCGCGGCTGATCGTGGGCAACGTCAGCGCGTTCGGCCGCCGCGGCCCCGACGCGAAGCTGGCCGGCATGGACATGGTCGTGCAGGCGCGCAGCGGGCTCATGAGCACGCTGGGGCGGTTCAACGAGGAGGGCGTGCCGACGGCCGGCGACGCGCCGGTCGCCGACTACATGTGCGCGCTGATCCTGTCCTTCGGCATCGCCGCCGCGCTGCTGCGGCGCGAGCGCACGGGGCGCGGCGGCGAGGTGGACGTGGCGCTGCTGATGGCGGCGATGCTGCTGCAGAACAACTCGTTCGTGCGCGTGCAGTCGGCCGACGCCGCCGTCCACGCGGCGACGCTGGCGCGGCTGGCCGAGCTGCGCGCCGCCGGCCGGCCCTACGCCGAGCAGGCGGCGGCGATGCCGACCACGCGCACGCCCGGCATGGCCGGCGTCTATTACCGCACGTATGCCACGCGCGACGCCGCGGTCGCCGTCGCCTGCGTGAGCCCCGGCCTGCAGCGCACCTTCATCAAGGCGATCGGCCTCGAGGACAGCGCCCACGCGCGGCCGATCCGCGACCGCGACGCGCTGGCGCGACACTACGCCGACCTGGGGCGCCGCGCCGAGGCCGCGCTGGCCGCGCGCACCACCGCCGAGTGGAAGGCGATCTTCGACGCGCAGGGCGTGCCCGCCGCCGGCGTTGCGTTCGCCATCGAGCTGCTGGACGACCCGCAGCCGCTCGCCAACGGCCTCTTCCATGACCTCGCCCACCCGGCGCTGGGCCCCGTCCGCGTGCTGGCGCCGCCGCTGCAGATGGATCGCGACGGCTTCCGCGCCGCTCCGGCCACGCCGGCGCTCGGCAGCGAGACCGAGGCGATCCTCGACTGGCTCGGATTCGGGGCCGAGGAGGTCGAGCGGCTCGTGGCAGACGGCGTGACGCAGTGTGCCAAAAGGGCTGGGAATTTGGGCAAAAATATGGCACCCTAGCGCGGTCGCCCCGAGGAGGATCGCCCATGCAGGTTGTCGCCCTGTCCACGCCCGCCCGAACCGGCTGGTCGTGGAGGATCGTCAATGCCGCCGGCGAAGTGATCGAGGAGTCGCGCGAGCGCTTCCCCAGCATCGCCCAGGCGGTCGCCACCGGTCGCACCCGTCTCAGTCGTCTCAAGATCGTCGATCGCTCGGTCCCGCCCCGTCCCTATCGCGCCGCCGCGCAGCTCAAGACGGCGCCGGCGCGGCGGTCTTCATGAGGATCGAGGTCGTCGAGAACCAGATCGAAGCGGCGCTCAAGGCCCTCAAGAAGC
>DASSLH010000374.1:0-5731 GCA_035689625.1 Candidatus Methylomirabilota bacterium
GGCGCGCTGCGCGGCTCCGGCCCGGGCGGCGCGGTGCTGGCCGCCGACGTGCCGGCCGCCGGCGCCGCTGCGCGTGCCCCCGCCCCCGCCGTCGGCACCGTCTGGCGCGTCATGGCCGAGCGCATGACGCAGAGCTGGACGACGGCGCCGCACTTCTACCTGGTGCGCGAGGTCAACGTCGCCCGGCTGGTGACCTGGCGCGAGCGCGCCAGCAAGCAGACCGGCGCGCGCATCACCTACACGGACCTGCTCGTGCGCGTCGTCGCCGCCGCCATCGCCCAGCACCCGCGCGTGAACGTCTCCTGGAAGGACGGCGCCATCGTGCAGCACGCCGACGTCAACGTCGGCCTCGCCGTCGCGCTCGACGACGGCCTCGTGGTGCCGGTGCTGCATCGCGCCGACACGCTGTCGCTGGCCGACATCGCCGGACGCCGCGAGGACCTCGTGAGCCGCGCCCAGGCCGGCAAGCTGCGCCCGGCCGACATCCAGGGCGGCAGCTTCACGATCTCCAACCTCGGCATGTACGGCGTGGACGCCTTCGACGCGATCGTCAATCCGCCCCAGGCGGCGATCCTGGCGGTCGGCCGCATCGCCGACCGCGTGCTCGCCGTCAACGGCCAGCCCGTCGTGCAGCCGACGATGGTGCTGACGTTATCCTGCGATCACCGCGCGCTCGACGGCGCCCGCGGGGCCGAGTTCCTGGGCGCGCTGGCCGAGATGATCGAGGAGCCGCTGGCGCTGCTGGTCTAGCGTCCGTCGCCGCCGGGCGCTCAGCCCAGCGCGCGAGCCGCCGGTACCACACCAGCTTGTCGCCGAACCCCGGGAACGCCGCGTTGCGCCCGCTGGGGTTCGGCACCACGAACACCGCGGCGCCGGCGATGCGCTCGGGCTTGGGACCGGGGCCCGGCGTCGCCGAGCGACCGACGAACTCGCGATAGGCCGTGCGGCCCACGAACGCCACCACGCGCGGCCGGATGCGCGCGATCGTGCGCGCCAGCCGCTTGCGCCCGCGCGCGTAGTCGGCGGGCGTGAGCTCGGCGGCCTCGCGGGTCGCGCGCTCGGCGATGTTGGTCAGCGCCAGGCCCAGGCGCGGCAGGCGCACGTCGTCGGCGAACGTGAGCGGCGCGGGCACGAGGCCGGCGGCGTGGAGCAGGCGATAGAACGGGTTGCCCGGGCCCGCGAAGTGATGGCCGGCGCGCACGGAGTGCAGGCTGGGGTTGATGCCCACGAACAGGATGCGCGGCCGCCGGCAGAGGCGGGGCGCCAGCCGCACGGTCAGTCTCCGGCGCCGCCCCGGTCGCGCTCGCGGTAATCCCCGAACGCGGCGTCGCGCTGGCTCAGCAGCTCGCGCACGCTGCCGCCGTCGCGCTTGAACTGCGCGCGGTAGGCCTGGCTGGCCGCCGTCGAGAACGCCAGCGCCTGCAGCTCGGTGCCGGCGCGGATCGCCGCGCGCAGCCCCATGGCCTCCATCGCGCGATGCACCGCGCGCTTGTTGATCTGCGTCAGCTCGGTCGGCACCAGCGCGATGCGCTCGGCGACGCCCAGCACCGTCGCCTCCAGCTCGCCGGCGGGGACGGCGCGGTTGGCGAACCCGCGCGCGGCCGCCTCGACGCCGGTGATCGCGTCGCCGGTGAGGAGCATCTCCATCGCCGCGCGCATGCCCATGAGCCAGGGATGGAACTGGTTGTCGGGCGGGCTCATCAGGCGCGTCGGCGGATAGCCGATGCGCGCGTCCTCGGCGACGTAGACGAGATCGCAGCAGGCGGCCAGCTCGCTGCCGCCGGCCAGGCAGTAGCCGTGCACCTGCGCGAGAACCGGCTTGCCGAGGTCCCAGATCCTGAACCAGCTCTCGACGACGTGGCGCGCCCACTGGCCGGGGCCGCCGGAGGAGTAGAAGGGCTGGTCCACCGAGTTGTCGGCGGAGAGGTCGTAGCCGGACGAGAAGCACGGGCCGGCGCCGCGCAGGATCGAGACCTTCACCGCGGCGTCGGCGTCGGCGGCCTGCAGCGCGGCCAGGATCGCGCCGCGCAGCTCGTTGTTGAGCGCGTTGCGCTTCTGGGGGCGGTTGAGCGTGAGGCGTCGCACGCCGGGCAGCGGGTCGTCGGTGAGGAGCACGCTCGGCATCAGCGGCCGCGCAGCTTCGGATCGAGCGAGTCGCGCAGCGAGTCGCCGAGGAGGTTGAAGCCGAAGACGGCCAGGCTGATGGCGACGCCGGGGAACAGGCCGATCCAGGGCGCCTTCTCGGCGTAGGCCGACGCCGAGCCCGACAGCATCAGCCCCCACGACGGCGTCGGCTCGGCGGCGCCCAGGCCCAGGTAGCTCAGCGCGGCCTCGGCCAGGATGGCGCCGGCGAGCTGGGCGGTGACGATGATGATCCACGGCGCCACCACGTTGGGCAGGATGTGCTGCAGCACCACGCGCCGGCGCGTGGCGCCCAGCGCGCTCACCGCCTCCACGTAGACGTTGTGCTTGACGGAGAGCGCCGTCGCCCGCACCACGCGGGCGGCGCGCGGAACGATCGGGATGGCGATCGCGATCACCACGTTGTGCACGGCCGGACCCAGGATCGAGGCGACCGCCAGCGCCAGGATCAGCTGCGGGAAGGCCAGCAGCACGTCCATGAAGCGCTCCAGCAGCAGGTCCACCGTGCCGCCCTGGTAGGCGCTGATCACGCCGAGCAGCCCGCCGAGCGTGCAGCCGGCCAGCGAGGCGGTGAAGCCGACGAACAGCGCGATCCGCGCGCCGTGCAGGATGCGGCTGAACACGTCGCGGCCGAACTCGTCGGTGCCGAACCAGTGCTCGGCGCCCGGGCGCTGGAACTGGGCCGCGTAGTCCGGCTGGTACGGATCGTACGGCGCCAGCGTGCCGGCGAGCAGGGCGGCGCCGAGCATCACCAGAATGACCAGCGCGCCGAGCGCGCCGAGGGGCTTCGTGCGCACGAACTGCGCGATCCCCTCGACGGCGGACAGCCGGGGGGCGAGGTCGGCGCTCGCCGCCGGCACCCGGCTCAGCTCGACGTTGGTCGCCATCGGCTCAGCGGTAGCGGATGCGCGGGTCGAACCACGCGTAGGTCAGGTCCACCAGCAGGTTGATCACCACGAAGCCGAACGCGATGAGGAAGACGAGCGCCTGCACGACCGGGTAGTCGCGGTGGGCGACCGCGTCCACCACGAAGCGGCCGACCCCGTTGAGCGTGAACACGGTCTCGGTGACGACGAGACCGCCGATGAGGAAGGCGAACTCGGTGCCGATCAGCGTGATGACCGGCAGCATCGCGTTCTTCAGCGCGTGGCGGATGACCACCACGCGCTCGCGCAGGCCCTTGGCCCAGGCGGTGCGGATGTAGTCCTCGCGCAGCACCTCGAGCACGCTCGAGCGCGTCATGCGCGTGGTGACGGCGGCGTAGCGGTAGCCCACCGTCAGCACCGGCCACACCAGCTGCTGGAAGTTGGCCCACGGATCGACCCAGGGCGGCGTGAACTCCAGCGGCGGGCCCCAGCCGAAGTAGATCACCAGCAGCAGGATGCAGAGGATGCCGATCCAGAACGAGGGAATGGCCAGGCCGCCGATGCTGACCACGCGCACGAGGTAGTCCACCCACGTGTCCTGCTTGACGGCGGCCAGCATGCCGAGCGGGATGGCGATCAGCACGGAGACCAGCGAGGCGAGCAGCGCCAGCTCCAGCGACAGGGGCAGCCGGATCCACAGCTCCTGCAGCACCGGCTGCCCCGTCCACAGCGAGGTGCCGAAGTCGAAGCGCAGCACGCCCCACAGCCAGTGGCCGAACTGCACCAGCAGCGGCTGGTCCAGCCCGAGCTGGTGGCGCAGGGCGGCGATCTGGGTCGGATCGATCCGGCCCGCCTGGTCGCCGCCCAGGATGAGCAGCGTCACGTCGCCGGGGATCGCCCGCATGATCACGAACACGAGCGAGGCGACCCCCAGCAGCGTGGGGATGATCAGCAGCAGCCGCTTGAGGACGTAGGTCCGCACGCGCGGCGCTCTCTCAGTCCTCCGACAGCCACACGTCCTGCAGCTTCTGGTTGGTGTAGTGGTTGGGCGGGGCGATGTAGTTCTTCACCTTCGTCCAGTGCACGAGGTTGCGCGTCCACCAGAGGCCCGGCATGTAGTAGGCCTGCTCCAGCACGCGCGCCTCGAGCTGGTTGATCAGCTTCTTGCGCTCGGCCGGGTCGAGCGTGCGCGCCTGCCGCGAGAACAGGTCGTCGACCTGGGGATCGGAGAAGCGGCCCCAGTTCTGGGTGCTGCCGGTGGCGTAGCGGCCGAGGAACTGGTCGGGATCGTCCATGAACTCCACGGTCGGCGCCACGATCAGCTCGAAGTTGCCGGTGTCCTGGCCGTCGTTGAACCAGGCCGCCGTCTCCTCCGGGCGATTCTCGACCTCGATGCCGACCTTGCGCCATTCCCCGATGAGGAACACCGCGAAGTCCTGGTAGGGCAGCTTCACGTTGCGGTTCTTGAGCACGACCTTGAAGCCGTTGGGATAGCCGGCCTCGGCCAGCAGCTTGCGCGCCTCGGCCCGGCTCTTCTCGGCGTCGTGCCAGAAACCGGGCAGCTTGGCGAGCTCCAGCTGTGGCATGCCCCACTCGGAGTCCGGCCGGATCAGCGCGCCCACGTTCTTGAGCCCGGTGAGCGGCGCCAGCACCTTGCCCATCGTGTAACGGTCGACGGCCAGCGTGAGCGCCCGGCGCACCCGCACGTCGGTGAACGGCTTCACGGTGGTGTTGATGGCCACGCCCCACTGCCCGGTCATGGGCGTCTCCTGCACCGTGATCTTGTCGCCCAGCTGCTTCTTGATCGCCTCCACCTCGGCCGTCGGCAGGTGGCGGAACTCGATGTAGGCGCGGCCGGAGCGGATGGCCGCCGCCCGGACCGTGGTCTCGGGGCTGATGAAGAACTTGTAGCCGTTCAGGAACGGGCGGTCCTTGACGAAGTAATCGGGGTTGCGCTCGCCCTCGAACGTCGAGCCGCGCGTGTAGTTCTTGAACTTGAACGGCCCCGAGCCGATCGCGTGCGTCTTGAAGTAGTTCGGATCCTGGTCGAGGTACTTCTTCGGGTAGATCACGTTCCAGGGCGAGGCCAGGTTCGCCAGCAGCGAGGCCGACGGGAACTTCAGCTTGAACACCACCGTGCCCGGGTCCGGCGCCTCCACCGCGGTCACCGCCGTGTAGGCGTTGCGGCGGACACTGCGCACGCCCTGCGGCGGGAAGATGATCTTGTCGTAGGAGGCCTTGACGTCGGCGGAGGTCAGCGGCGAGCCGTCGTGGAACTTCACGCCGGGGTGCAGCCGGAACGTGTAGGTGAGGCCGTCGGGCGCGATCTTCCACTCGGTGGCCAGGTCGCCGATGATCTTCGGATAGTGATACGGGTCGAGCTGCAGCAGCGTGCTGTACAGCGGCGCCACCAGCTCGATGTTGGCGAACGTGCTCTCCTGGTGCGGATCGAGGCTCGGCGGGTCGGCGCCGATGACGGCCAGCAGCACGCCGCCGTGGCGCGGCGTCTCGGCCGCGACGGGCTGGGCGGCGAGGAGGAGCGCGACGGCGAGGAGCGCGAGCGTGGTGACGGGGGCCAGGAACGGGACGCGACGGGTTGCTCTCGTCATTGTGACTCCTCCGCAGGGGGCAGGTGGGCCGGACCGTACCAAGCAGACACGGGCCTGTCAACCGGCGCTACTTGTCAAGACCGGCTTCGCGGTAGACTGACTGGCCAATGGCCC
>DASSLH010000375.1:0-7654 GCA_035689625.1 Candidatus Methylomirabilota bacterium
GGCGGCGCCCTCCAGCACGCGGCGCACGACCGCGGCGCGCTCGGGATCGAACAGATCGTGGTTCGCGTCGGTACCGGTGAGCGTGACGACGAGCGGCACCTCGAGGCGGCGGGCCAGCCGCAGTGCCAGCGGGCCGACCCGGTAGGCGTGAAAGGCGTGGATCAGCGCCGGCGCATCCGCCTCGAGCGCCGCCTCGACGGCCGCCGGGTTCACGGCCGAGAGGTCCCAGACCCCGACGTCGGCGCCCCACTCGCGCAGGCCCTGGACGACGCGCGCCACGGTGATCGCATTACCCTGCACGGATGGGGCGGCGAAGGGGGTCAGCAGGGCCAGGCGCGGCATGGCCCGAGGATACCCCGGCCGCCGGGCCCGGGCGGAATCGGCAGCGGGGTATGGCGCATCCATCTATAATGAATGCCGATGGCCGAGTGTAGCTCCGAGGGGCAGTCACAGATCGAGTGCCGGCAGATTGCCGATCTGCTCGGCGATTACCTCGACGGCTCCCTGCCCACCCACCTGCGCCAGCTGATCGACTTCCACATCGACGGCTGCCCGCCCTGCGTGGCGTTCGTCAACACCTACCGAGGGACGGTCGACGCCACCCGAAAATTGGCCGACGTCCAGATCCCGCCCGAGCTCAAGAAGCGCCTTCTCGCGGTCCTCAAGAGCGGCCAGGCCCCCCAGCAGAAGTCCTAGCCTACGCGCCGAGCTCCTTCGACGTGATCGTGTACTTGAACGTCGTCGGCTCCAGGCTGTCCTTGCGCTCGCCGCCGGTCTCGCCCTGCGGGTACATGAGGAAGGCGATCGGCTTGCCCTCCGAGCCCGGCAGGCGGACGTCGTGGGCGTAGTTGTAGGCGAGCCAGTTCATCTCCCAGGCGCCGAAGAGCTTGACGCGCGCCTTCTTGACGAGCGGGTCGCTCAGCGGCAGCCCTGACGGCGGCTCCTCCAGCACGACCTTGCGCACGTCGGCGGGATCGACCGGCACCCAGCCGTAGCCGGTGAGATGGACCTCGGCGCGGCAGTGCTGGGCCTTGGTGATGTCGCCGCTCTTGCCGAGACTCTTGAAAATCGCCGAATCCGCGCAGCGCACGCCGTAGACATCGCGGGCGGGCAGGCCGACCGAGCGGGCCAGGCCCACGTAGAGCGCGTTGAGGTCGGCGCACTTGCCGCCGAGGTTGCGCGTCTCCAGCATCGTGCGGATGTCGCCCAGCCCGCAGCCGCGGGTCTTGGGGTCACGGAAGGTGTTGTCCACGATCCACTCGTAGATCGCGCGCGCCTTGCCGACCTCGGTTGTCTCCCCCTTGACGATCTGCTGCGCCGTCTCCAGCACGAGGCCGTCGGTGGGGATGAACCGCGTCGGCCGCAGGTACGTCCTGAGGATCGCCGGGTCCTCGGCGGGGCCGCCGGCCGGCGGCCGGCTCAGGTCCACGGCGCGGTCGCGCGCGGAGAAGCGGCTGGTGGTCTCGAGCATCGGCGCCTTCTCGCTCGCCGGCCACTCGGCGTACACGAAGCCCGCGTCGTAGGTCGGATCCCGCATGACGCGCGCGCTGCCGTTGCTCTTCCACGTGTCGCCCAGGCGCTTGAAATAGTCGGTATCGGTCATCAGCGGCAGCGGGATCCAGACGCGGGTGGCGCCGGCCACGTCGGCGGGCTCGACGCGGGTGACGACCTCGAACGTGCGCCATCGTGACTCGTCGGCCGCGCGCGCGCGCCGCGTCGAGGCCAGGGTGAGCAGGCCCGCCGCACCGAGACTCTGCTTCAGGAACGCCCGTCGCTCCATGAGGTCCTCCGTGAGAGATCCCGTTGAGATCGCCGCGCAGCGTAGCGGGATTCACGGCGAACACAAATCGGTAGGAGCGATGAGCGGCGCGATCCTCAATCGGCGGCGCCGATTGGCGCCGCGGCCGCCTCAGCGGCCGATGCGGATGACCGGGTCGGCGACGACCTCCCCGATCTCCCAGCAGGCCTCGCCGGCCGCCCGGAAGGCCTCCGCCACGCCGGCCGCCCGCGCCGCGGGCACGGAGAACAGCAGGCCGCCCGAGGTCTCGGACTCGGTCAGCATGGACAGCAGCGTGGGCGAGATCCCGGGGTCGAGCGCCAGGCGCCCGCCGAGCACGTGATCCACGTACCGGCGGTTGCGCTTCATGCCCCCGCTGAAGTGACCGGCCTCGGCCAGCGCCAGCGCGCCGGGCAGCAGCGGCAGCCGCGCGGCGGACACCGCGATGCCGGCGCCGGAGGCCTCGACCATCTCGGCGGCGTGGCCGAGGAAGCCGAAGCCGGTGATGTCGGTGGCGCCGGTTGCGCCGTGCTCGCGCGCCACGCGGGCGGCGACGCGGTTGAGCCGCAGCATGCTGCGCACGGCACCGTCGAGCACGTCGGGCGGCGCCGCCTCGTCCTTGCCGGCGGTGGCGATCACGCCGGTGCCCAGCGGCTTGGAGAGGAACAGCCGATCCCCCGCCCGCAGGCCGCCCTTGATGAAGACGTGGTCGGGATGCACGCGCCCGGTGACGCAGAGGCCGTACTTGGGCTCCGGGTCGACGACGGTGTGGCCGCCGGCGACGATGCCGCCGGCCTCGGCCACCTTCTCGGCGCCGCCGCGGAACACCTCGACGATGACCTTCTTGTCGAAGTCGCGCGGAAAGCCGGCCACCGCGAGCGCGAACAGCACCTCGCCGCCCATGGCGTAGACGTCCGACATCGCGTTGACGGCGGCCACCGCGCCCCACGTCCACGGGTCGTCCACCACCGGCGGAAAGAAGTCCACGGTCTCGACGATGGCCAGGTCCGGCGCCACGCGATAGACCGCCGCATCGTCGGCGGCGCCGAGGCCCACGAGCAGGTTGCGCTCGGCCTCCGGCGACACGCCTGCCGGTCGCCTGAGCCCGGCCAGCACCTCCTGGAGATCTCCAGGAGCCATCTTCGACGCTCAGCCGGCGCAGGCGGCGTAGGAGGTCAGTCGGATGCGGTCACCGGCGGCCATCGCCGACATCTTACGCGTTACGACGCGGAGCCGGTCGGCTGGGATTCGACGAAGGCCAGGAACGCCTGGGCGAGCGGCGAGCGACTGCGGTCGCGGTGCGTGACGAGGTAGAAGGCGCGGGTCACGTCGAGGTCGCGTACCTTGACGCACACCAGCAGCTTCGCGCGGCACTCGTCCACCACCGCGCGGTGCGAGATGAACGACACGCCGAGCCCGGCCCGCACCGCCTGCTTCACGGCCTCGGTGGAGGCGATCTCGGCGACGACGCGGAAGGCGTCGAGCCCCAGCCCCAGCGCCTGCAGGCCGTGCTCGAGCGTCTCGCGCGAGCCGGAGCCGCGCTCGCGCACGATGAGCGGCTCGCGGGTGACGTCCTCGATCGCGATCGTCTTGCGCGCCGCCCACGGGTGATCGGGCGGCACCGCCAGTACGAGGTCGTCGGCCATCAGCTGCCGCGCCTCCAGCGCGCGCGAGGTCGGCACGGCGCCGACCATGCCGACCTCGACCTCGGCGGCCTCCACCCAGTCCATCACCTGGCGGCTGCTGCCGATGCGCAGCGTGATGGAGACGTCGGGATACTTGCCGCGGAAGGCGCCGATGAGCGCGGGCAGCACATACTCGCCGGGGATCGTCGAGCCGCCGACGACGAGCTCGCCGCCCACGCGGCCCTGGAAGTGCTCGATGGCCTGCCGCGCCTCGCGCGAGAGCGCCAGCAGCCGGCGCGCGTAGCCCAGCAGCAGCTGGCCCGCGCGGGTGGGCGCGGCGCCGCGGCCGAGCCGGTCGAGCAGCTGCACGCCGAGCTCGTCCTCGAGCGCGCGGACGTGCTCGGAGACGGTCGGCTGGGTCAGGAACAAGGCCTCCGCCGCGCGGGAGAAGCTCCCGAGCTCAGCGACCTTGACGAAGATCTCGAGGCGGCGGAGGTCCAGGAGGATCTAGTGGCAGCCGCACCCGCCCCCGCCGCAGCAGCCGCCGCCGCTGGGCATGGAGGACGCGACGGCCCCGCTGTCGCTCTTGAGGCCGAAGACGGACAGCTTGCGGGTGATGTCGCGGCTGGCGCACGCCGGGCAGCTCACCTTGGTGGACGCGCCCGGGACGTAGGTCTCGAAGTCCTTCCCGCAGCCGCGGCAGCGATACTCGTAGATGGGCATCGTCCCTACTGCCCTCCCCGCTGGACGTAGCTCTTGACGAACTCCTCGGCGTTCTCCTCCAGGATGTCGTCGATCTCGTCGAGGAGCTTGTCGATGTCCTCCTTGATCTTCTTGCCCTTCTTGGCGAGCTCGGGGTTGGCCGCGCCGCCCTCGCCGCCGCCTTCGTTCGGCTTCGTCGGCCGGGTCTCTTTCTTCTTCTGCTCTGCCATGATGCCCTCCATTGGGGGCGGGTGAGCCTGTCGCTTCAATTCTAACTGATGGTCCAGACCCCGCAATACCTTTGATGCCAGGCCCAGCCCTCAGCGCTTGAAGTGCTTGCTCAGGCTCAAGGTCTGGTGCTGGTAGGAGGAGCCGAGGCCCACCCCGTAGACGCGCGCCGGCCGGCTGCGCAGCCGCTCGAACCAGACCTTGAACGAGATCTGCCCGTCGTACACGAGGAACGGGACCTCGCGCGCGCGCACCTCCATGACGACCTTGGTGCCCAGCACGCTGCCGTCGCCGAAGCCGAAGCCGGGATCGAAGAAGCCGGCGTAGTGGGTGCGGATCTCGCCGGCGCCCGCGTCGTAGACGACCATCTCGGCCGCGTAGTCGGGCGGCACGCGGATGCGCTCCTTGGACACGAGGATGTAGAAGCGGTTGGCCTCGAGGATGTAGGCGTCGCGGCTGGGCCGCTTGATCGGCTCCCAGAACTCGGCGGGGTCGTAGTGGCCCACCCGGGCCAGGTCCACCGCCGGCGGATTGGGATGCGCGCGATAGCCGATGATGCCGCCGGTCGCGCGCCCCGACAGGTCCACGCCCATGCACAGCCCGTCGTTGAACGTGACGCGCTCCTGCGGGATCGGCTGGTCGTCGTCGTCGTAGAGCAGCGGACAGTCGTGGTAGAGCGCGCGCAGCGCCTCGTCGCCGGTGGCGCTGGCGCCGACCAGCAGGCGCAGCTGGTTGAGCGAGGCACCGGCGTGCACGCGCACCGGGAAGGATTGCGGTGAGACCTCGAGGTAGAGGCCGCCGGCGTAGCCCGGCGCGATCTCGTCGAAGCGCGGCGTGCGATCGGTGATGACGCGCGTGAAGACGTCCAGGCGCCCGGTGGTGCTCTTGGGGTTGGAGCGGCCGCGCATGCCGGGCGGCAGCGCCAGCGACTCCAGCAGCGGCACCAGGTAGACCGAGCCGCGCTGCAGCGTCGCGCCGTCGGTGAGCGCCAGGCGATCGATGACGAGGTCGGCGTCGCCGTCGAGCCGGTCGGTGACCGTCTCCCGGAACGGCAGGAAGCTGGCGCGCAGCTGGTAAGCGACCGGCCCCAGGCGCAAATCCAGGCTGGCCGGCTGGAATTGGCCGTCGGTGAGCGGCTCGCGGGCCGTGATCCAGCCAGCCTCCACCGCCGCCCGCAGCTCGTGATCGGCCAGGACCCCCGGCGCGCCGTGGCTCATGACGCCTGAGGTAGCACCACCGCGCCCTCGGTGTCCACCGGCAACGCGCGCGCGGCGCCCGGGATGCCGGCGGCGGCCAGCGCCGACTCCATGGCGCGCGCCACCGCCGCGGGGTCGCCGCCGACCACGGCGAGCAGCGAGGGCCCGGCGCCCGAGAGGACGCAGCCCAGCGCGCCGGCCAGGCGGGCGGCCTCGACGACGGCTGGCATCCAGGGAAAGAGCCGGCGCCGGTAGGGCTGGTGCAGCCGGTCGTCGAGGGCGTCGGTGAGCGCGTCGGCGCGCTGGGCCTGCAGCGCCGCCAGCAGCAGCGCCACGCGCTGCACGTTGAAGACGGCGTCGGCGCGCGGCACCGAGGCCGGCAGCACCGCGCGCGCCTCCGCGGTGGCGCTGGTGACCTCGGGGATGAGGACGACCCAGGCGAACGCGCCGGGCACCGGCAGCGAGACGACCGTCACGCGGCCGTCGGCCTGCGGGCAGGACACCGTGAGGCCGCCGAACAGCGCCGCGGCGACGTTGTCGGGATGGCCCTCGGCGCGGGCGGCCAGCGCCAGCAGCGCCTCGCGCGACAGCGGGCCGCCGAGCAGCGCGTTGCCGGCGACGAGGCCCCCGACCCAGGCCGCGGCGCTGGAGCCGAGGCCGCGCGCGGCCGGGACGCGGTTCACGCAGCCCAGCGCGACGCCCTTGAAGGCGCGTCCGGCCGCCTCGTAGGCCTGGCGCACGCCGCGGGCGACGACGTTGTCGCCGCCGGTCGGCAGCCGGCCGGTCCCCTCGCCGGCCAGCGTCACGCTCACGCCGTCGGCCTCGCTGGCCGTGACCTCGTTGTAGAGGCCCAGCGCGAGGCCGAGCGCGTCGAAGCCCGGACCGAGGTTGGCGGAGGTTGCGGGAACGCGAACGCGAACCGTCAACGGCGCGCTCAGAGGCGCTTGAGCAGCCACTCCGGGGTGAGCGAGATCGCCCAGGAGTTGAGCACGACGTACCAGTTCAGCAGGACGAGCACGCCCACGGCGACCAGCAGCACGCCGGCGCCCCGCTCGACGACCGGGATGAACGGCCGGTAGCGCCTGAAGAAGCGCAGGAAGGCGCCGAGCGCGACCGCCGAGACCAGGAACGGCACGCCGAGCCCGGCCGAGTAGGCGATCAGCAGGCCGACGCCGCGCCGCACCGTCTCGGCGGTGCCGGCCAGCGACAGGATGGCGCCGAGGATCGGGCCCACGCACGGCGTCCAGCCGATGGCGAACGTCACGCCGACCAGGAACGAGCCGACGTAGCCGGCCGGCTTCTCGCGGATCTGCCACTGCTGCGTGCGGCCGAGGAAGCCGACGTTGAGGAGGCCGGCGATGTAGAGCCCGAAGACGATGATCAGCAGCCCGCCGACGCGGCGGATCCAGTCGCGGTACTGGAACAGTATCTGGCCCGCCGCGCTGAACGAGGCGCCGAGGGCGACGAACACCACCGAGAAGCCCAGCACGAACGTGACCGAGTGCAGCAGCACGCGGCGCCGCGCAGCCGCCGACAGATCGGACGACAGGTCGGCGACCGACATGCCGGTGATGAACGACAGGTACGAGGGGAACAGCGGCAGCACGCAGGGCGAGAGGAACGAGAACAGCCCGGCGCTGAAGGCGACCACCACGCCCAGCGAGGCGCCCATCAGCGGGCCATCCCCTCGACCAGCGCGTGCGCGGCGACGCCGTCCCAAGGGCGCGGCCCCAGGGCGAGCGCGGCCAGGTTGCCGTCGCGCCCGACGACGAAGCTCGAGGGCAGCGCGCGCACCGCGTAGGTGTTGGCCAGCTCCATGGTCGGGTCGAGGCCGATCGGGAACGTGAACTTGTGCGCGCGCACGAAGGGCGCCACGACCTTGGGATCGGTGTCCACGGAGATCGCGATGATCGTGAAGTTGTGGTCCTTCTGCTCGCGGTACAGCCGCTCCATCGCCGGCATCTCCTCCAGGCACGGCGGACACCAGGTCGCCCAGAAGTTGATCATGACGACCTTGCCGCGCTGCTCGGCCAGCCGGAACTTGTCGCCGCCGGACATGCGCACGCTGAAGTCGTCGGCCTGCTTGAGCCGCGCCGGCTTGATGAGGCCCAGCTCCTTGATCGCGT
>DASSLH010000376.1:0-3569 GCA_035689625.1 Candidatus Methylomirabilota bacterium
GGATCCGCGATGCCGCGCGGGAGTTTGCCGACGCGGAGCTGGGAGACAAGATCGCGCCCTACGACGCGCGCCACGAGTTTCCGCGCGCGATCGTGGACAAGCTCGGCCCGCTCGGCTTCCTGGGCGTCCTCGTCGAGGAAGAGTACGGCGGCGCCGGCCTCGACTACGTCTCCTACGCGCTCATCGTCGAGGAGCTGAATCGCGGCGACGCGTCGGTCGGCATCACGATGTGGGCGCACAACTCGCTGGCGACGAACCACATCCGGCTGTTCGCCTCGACGGAGCAGAAGCACCGCTGGCTGCCGCGCCTGGCCTCGGGCGAGATCCTCGGCGCCTGGGGACTCACCGAACCGGGCTCGGGCTCCGACGCCGCCGCGCTCGTCACCCGTGCCGAGGCGCGCGAGGGCGGCTGGGTCCTCAACGGCAGCAAGGCGTTCATCACGAACGCCTCGGTCGGCGGCGTCGCCGTCGTCATGGCGCGCACGGATTCCGACCGGAAGTCCAAGGGCATCTCCGCCTTCATCGTCCCCAAGGGCGTTCCCGGCTTCAGCGCGGGCACGCCCTACCGCAAGCTCGGCCTGCACGCCTCCGACACCGCCGAGCTGATCTTCGAGGACGCGCGGCTGCCGGCCGACGCGCTCGTCGGCGAGCGCGGCCAGGGCTTCGTGCAGGCGATGCAGGTGCTGGAGGGCGGGCGCATCGCGATGGCGGCGATGGCGGTCGGGATCGGCCAGGCTGCCGTGGACCAGGCCGCCCGGTACATGAAGCAGCGCACGGCGTTCGGCCGGACGCTGGCCGAGTTCAACGGGCTGCAGGGGATGCTGGCCGACATCGCCACCGACGTCGAGGTCGGGCGGCTGCTGACGCTGCGGGCGGCCTGGCTGAAGGACGCCGGCCGGCCGGCGATGCACGCCGCCGCGAAGGCCAAGCTCTTCGCCTCCGAGGCGGCGATGAAGGCGGCCACCACGGCCGTGCAGATCCACGGCGGCGCGGGCTACATCACCGAGTTCCCCGTCGAGCGCATCTTCCGGGACGCCAAGCTGACCGAGATCGGCGAGGGGACGTCGGAGATCCAGCGGCTGGTCATCGCGCGGGAGATCCTGCAGCTGACGTGAGCGACCTCATCGCCGTCGAGCGCGTCGGCAAGCGCTACCTCACCAGCTCCGGTCCCATCGAGGCCCTGCACGACGTCTCGCTGGCCGTCGGCGCCGGCGAGTTCTGCACGCTGATCGGTCCCTCCGGCTGCGGCAAGTCCACGCTGCTCGGCATGCTCGGCGGCCTCGTCACCGCCGACGCCGGCCGCGTGCTGGTGGACGGCCGGCCGGTCGCCGGTCCCGATCCGCGCCGCGTCGCCACCGTGTTCCAGGACGCCGGCCTGTTTCCCTGGCGGACCACGCTGGAGAACGTCGAGTTCGGCCTCGAGCTGCAGGGCGTGCCGCGGGCGCGCCGGCGCGCGGTGGCCACCGAGCTGCTGGGGCCGCTCGGTCTCCGCGACTTCGCCGACAAGTACCCGCGCGAGCTCTCGGGCGGCATGCGCCAGCGCGTCGCCATCGGCCGCGCGCTGGCGATCGACACGCAGATCATCCTCATGGACGAGCCGTTCGGCGCGCTGGACGAGCAGACGCGGCTGCTCATGGGCGAGTGGCTGCTGGGCATCTGGCGCCGCACGCGCAAGACCGTGGTCTTCGTCACCCACAGCCTGCACGAGGCGCTGGCGCTGTCCACGCGCGTGGTCGTGATGACGGCGCGGCCGGGGCGGATCAAGAGCGTGCTGGAGCTGCCGATGCCGTACCCCCGGGCGATGGAGTCGCCCGAGCTGGTCACGCTGCGGGCCAAGCTCTGGAGCGAGATCCGCGACGAGTCGTTGCGCGCGATGGGCGAGCTCTGAACGTGGGCGTGCTGGCGCTGCGCGCGCTGATCCTGGCCGGGCTGCTGCTGGCGTGGGAGACGGTCGCCCGCGCGGCCAATCCGCTCCTGTACGTGCCGCCCTCGGCGGTGGTGCCCGCGCTCGGGCGCCTGCTCGCGCTCGAGTCCTATCCCGACCTGCCGGCCAGCGTGCTGCTCACGCTGCGCGAGATCCTGATCGCCTACGTCCTGGCCATTGCCGCCGGGCTGGGCTGCGGCTTCGCGCTGGGCCTCAACCGGCTCGTCGGCCGCGTCTACGGGCCGATCCTGTCGGCGCTCTACGCGGTGCCGGCGGTCGTCTGGTACCCCTCGCTGATGCTCTTCTTCGGGCTCGACGCCGCGTCCAAGATCGCCTTCGGATTCCTGCTCGGGTTCTTTCCCATCGCGCTGTCCGTGCTGGCCGGCGTGCGGCAGGTCAACCCGCACATGCTGGCGGTGGCCCGCGCCTTCGGCGCCCGGCCGCCGACCGTGTTCGCCAAGGTCATGGTGCCGGCGATGCTGTTCACGCTCGTGGGCGGGCTGCGCACGGGCCTGGCGCTCAGCATCGTCGGCGTGATCGTGGGCGAGATCCTCGGCTCCAAGAGCGGCATGGGCTCGCTCATCAACCACGCCTACGGCCTGTTCCGGACCTCGGACTACGTCGCCCTCGTGCTCGTCACGCTGGCGCTGGTCGTCGGCTCCGACGCGATCGCCGGCCTCGTCGAGCGGCGGGCCCAGCGATGGTCGGAATGAGACGCCCGCGCCGCGACCGCGCGCGCGTGCTCGCCCTGCAGGCGCTCAGCGTGGCCGCGCTGCTCGTGGCCTGGGAGGCGGTGGCGCGCGCCGGGTGGGTGGATCCGCTGTTCGTCCCGGCGCCGAGCGCGGTGGTGACGGCGTTCGCCGGCATCGGCCGCAGCGCGCTGGCCGGCCTGGCCGACACGCTGCTCAAGACGGCCATCGCCTACGTGCTCTCGGTCGTCATCGGCGTCACGCTGGGCATCGTCGTCGGCTCGCTGCGTCCCCTGCGCGAGGTGCTCAGCCCGTTCGTCGTCGCCGTGTACGGCATGCCGAAGATCCTGGTGCTGCCGTGGATCGTGCTGATCCTCGGCTTCGGCACCGCGCCGGCCATCCTGTACGGGACGATCCACGGCGTGTTCCCGATCCTGCTGCTCGTCGTGGGCGGCGTGCGCGACGTGGACCGCGGCCTGCTGACCGTCGCGCGCGCGTTCGGCGCCAGCACCTGGCAGCTCTACTGGAAGGTGCTGCTGCCAGCCATCGTGCCAACGGTGCTGGTCGGCATGCGGCTGGGCGTGGTCTTCTGCCTGCTCGGCGTGCTGATCGTCGAGATGTTCGCCGGGGTGCGCGGGATGGGCTACGTGATGGGCTCGCTCGCCAACGGCTTCCGCGCCCCCGAGCTCTTCGCCGCCACCGCCCTGGTGTCGGCGGCGTCCATCTCCCTGGTCCTGGCCCTCGACGCCCTGGGCGAGCGCCTGTCCGCCTGGCGGGGCTGACCCGGGGGACGGTGCGCCCGGTCCAACCCGGCGCGTGCCCGGCCCTCCGACTGACGATTTCGGTCACTTTCTGGCCGGAAGGTCTCCCGCACCGATTCCGAACTGACCGGCGGCGCCTGGGTCTGTGCCACCGATCTATGCGGAATCGTGGGCGTGCTCACGTTGCGTCAATGT
>DASSLH010000377.1:0-5206 GCA_035689625.1 Candidatus Methylomirabilota bacterium
TGCCGCCGTCGAACGCACGCGCCCCAGCCCGATGGAGCCCAGCCAAGCCGGCGTCGAATCGGCTCCGCGCTCGTGGTAGCCAGCGCCCCCACTCCGGCCCCGCCCCCCGCCGCGCCACGCCTGCAGGACCCGCGACGGCTAGTGTGGATAGTTGATCCTGGTCGTGAACGTGCCCTTGCTCACCGGCTGGCCGCTCTCGACCGCGAGGATGGCCATCGGCACCTCGGCCTGGTTGTGATCGTCGAAGCGCACGCGTCCCATCATCCCGTCGTACTGGATCCGCGTGAGCGCCTCGCGTACCTTGGCCGGCTCGGCCGAGCCCGCCTCCGCGATGGCCTTGCCCAGCAGCTTCATCGACTCGTAGTGCGTGAACGCGTGCACCTGCGGCGGATCGCCGCCCGACTTCTTCTGGTAGGCCTCGACGAACTTCTTGTTGGCCTCGCCGCCGAGCACCGGCGCCCACGACATGCCCTCCACCGCGCCCTCCAGCACGTCGGCCTGCGAGCGCTTGATGATGTCGGGCGTCGTGAACTCGCCCACCCCGGCGATCTTGACCTTCAGCGCCTGGGCCTTGATCTGCGCGGTCAGCGGCGGCACCGCATCGGGCAGCGTGTAGACCAGCAGCACGTCGGGCTTGAGGCCCTTGATCTTCGTCAGCACCGGCGCGAAGTCGCTCTCGCCGGCCTTGAAGTAGTCCTCGGACAGGAGCGTGCCGCCCAGCCGCTCGATGTGCTTCTTGCTGAGCGCGGCGGCGCCGCGGCCGAAGTCGTTGTCCACGTTCAGGATCGAGTAGCGCCTGGCGCCCTGCTTGGCGACGTACTCGGTGACGATCTGCGTGCGCAGCTCGTCGGTTGGGTAATTGCGGAACACCCAGATGTTGCCGCCGACGCCGGCCTTGTACGTGATGTCGGGATGCGAGGAGCCAGCATTGAGCAGGATGACCTTGTTCTCGGCCACCACGGGCATGGCGGCCAGCGTCACCGACGAGCAGATGTCGCCGATGACGAAGCCGACGTGATCGCTGGTGATCAGCCGGCGCAGCGCGGACACGCCCTGGGCGGGCTGGCACTGGCTGTCGGCCGGCACGATGGTGACCGGGCGGCCGAGCAGGCCGCCGGCCGCGTTGATCTCGTCGGCGGCCAGGCCGGCGCCGTTCTGCGCGTAGGCGCCCCAGCGCGCCGCGCTGCCGGTGAGCGTGGTAAGCAGGCCGACCTTGATCGGCTCGCCCTTGGGCTGGGCCGGCGCGGCGACGGCGCCGGCCAGCACGGACAGCAGCGCCAGCGCGAGCAGCCGGGCGCCGCGACGGATGAGCTCAGTGCGCATGATCGGTGATTCCTCCGTAATCGGATTCGGCGGCGGCCGCCGTCACGAGTCCTTCACGAACGTCACGCGCCACGAGGTCGCGCGGGCGCGTGGCCGGGTCGCCCCAGCCGCCGCCGCCCGGCGACTCCACGATGAGGCGCTGGTCGGGCGCGAGCGCGATCTTGCCCTTGGGGAAGACGGGCGCGTCGTCGCGCAGCACACGCCCGGCGCGGCCGGCCCGCCCGCCTGCGACGCCGAAGGGCGGGTGCGTCACGCGCTCGCTGCCGAGGTAGACGTGCATGAGCCGGCCCGAGACGTTGCGCACGACCATCCGCTGGCCGAGGCCGCCGCGGAAGCGGCCCGGCCCGCCGGAGTCGGCGATGAGGTGCTTGGCCTCGATGAGCACTGGCACGGCACGCTCGAACATCTCCACCGGTGTCGTGCTGCAGTTGGACGGGAACGACAGCGTGTCGTTGCCGTCGCCGCTCGCGCGACCGCCCTGCCCGCCATGGAACGCCTGCACGCCGACGATGGGCCGTCCGTCCGCCTCGTGAGCCACGCAGTTGACGACCCAGAGCGGCGCGCCGCCGCTGTCGGCCTGCACGCGCTCGGGCACCACGTGCTCGAGGGCGCGGAAGATCACGCTGGGGATCACGTGGCCGACGAGGTTGCGGGCGTTGCAGGCCGCGGGATGCCGGGGGTTGAAGAGCGAGCCCAGCGGCGCCGCGTCGGTGATGGGGCGAATGCAGCCCTCGTTGTTCGGCGTCTCGGGGTCGAGCAGGCACTTGATGGCGTAGGCCGAGTGCGCGTAGCGATAGTTCGGCATCACATTGATGCCCCACGGTACCTGCGGCGAGGAGCCCGCGTAGTCGACGTGGACGCTGTCGTCGCCGACCGTCACGGTCACCTTCAGCCGCAGCTCGGCGTCGAAGCCGTCCAGCCGGGCCTCGGCCGCGTACACGCCGGCGGGCATCGTGCGGATCGCCGCCCGCATGGCGCGCTCCGAGCGCGCGTGGATGACACGGGCCAGCGGCGCCAGGTCGTCGATCGCGTACTCGTCCATGAAGGCGGCCAGCTCGCGCGCCATGACGTCGTTGGCGGCCAGCTGCGACTGCAGATCGCCCATCACCTCCCGCGGCATGCGCACCGAGGCGGCCAGCACGTCGAGCACGTCCTGGTTGGGACGGCCGGCCTTGTAGAGCTTCAGGATCGGCAGCCGGATGCCTTCCTCGTAGAGATCGGTGGCGTCGGGCCCGTGCGGCCGGCCGCCAACGTCCGACATGTGCGCGATGTTGCCGACGAGGGCCACCGGCCGCCCGCGCCGGTAGACGGGCGCGATCATCACGCCGTCGTTCAGATGGCCGGTGCCGATGGCCGGATCGTTGGTGAACAGCACATCGCCCGGCTCCAGCGCGGAGACCGGGTAGCGCTTGAGGAACTCCTTGGCCGCCAGCGGCAGGCTGCCGATGAACGCGGGGATCGACTGGCTGCACTGCGCCAGCGAGTTGCCCTCGGTGTCGAGCAGCACGGTCACGTAGTCGTGGCTCTCGCGGATGACCGAGGAGAACGCCGTGCGGCCGAGCGCGATGTCGGCCTGGTCGGTGATGAACACCAGCCGGTTCCACAGCAGCTGCAGCGTGATCGGATCGTCGAGGTCCCTCACGCCAGCCTCAGCACGAGGTTGTGGTGCGCGTCCACGGTGGCGGTGGCCGACGGCCCGACGACGACGGTGGACTCGCGCTGCTCCACGATGGCGGGGCCGGCGACCGTGGCGCCGGGCGCCAGCGCGTAGTGGCTCAGCACCGGCGTGCCGACGAAGCCGCCGGCTTCCTCGAACCAGGCGCGACGCGAGACGCGCGCCGCGCCCGGCACGCTCGCCTGGGCGGCCAGCCGCGCCTCGAACGGCTCGCCCGGGCCCGCCGCCCGCGCGCGCCAGGTGATGACCTCGAGGTCGGCGCCCTCGAGCAGCCCGCGGCCGTACAGCGTCTCGTAGGCCGCCGAGAACGCGGCGGTGAGCCGCGCGCGGAAGGCCTCCGCCGGCAGCGAGGGATCGGGCAGCGTCACCGCGATCTCGTGACCCTGCCCCACGTGGCGCATGTCGGCGGCGAACGAGACGCTCACGTCACCGGCCGCCACGCCGGCGGCGATCACCAGCGCGCAGCCCTCGGCGGTGAGGCGCTCGACGATCGAGCGTAGCGCGGCGTGATCCCACGCGCCGAGCCGCATCGGCCGGCTCACCGCGAGGTCGGCGGCAACCGGGGCGAGCAGCAGCCCGAAGGCCGACATCACACCGGCGCCGACGGGGCAGATGACGGTCGTGATGCCGAGCTTCCGCGCGAGGCCATAGGCGTGCACGGGCCCGGCGCCGCCGAAGGCGACCAGCGTGAAGCGGCGCAGGTCCGCGCCCGACTCGGCCGCGTGCGCGCTCGCCGCCTTCGCCATGTTCTCGTTGACGAGGTCGTGGATGCCCCATGCGCAGCGCTCGGGCGTCACGCCGAGCGCACCGGCCAGCCGCGCGATGGCGGCGGCGGCCGCCTCGCGCTGCAGGCGGAAGTCACCGCCCAGGAACGCCTCGGCGTCGAGGTAGCCGAGCAGCAGGTCGGCGTCGGTGACGGTCGGCTCGCTGCCGCCGACGCCGTAGCACACCGGGCCCGGGTCGGCGCCCGCGCTGCGAGGTCCGACGCGCAGCAGCCCGAGCGCGTCGCGCGCCGCGATGCTGCCGCCGCCGGCGCCGATCTCGAAGGTCTGGATGGAGTGGATCTTGAGCGGGAAGCCGCTGCCGCGCTTGAAGCGCTCGAGATGCGCGACCTCCAGCTCGGAGGCCACGCTGGGACGGCCGCCGGGCACGAGCGTGAGCTTGGCCGTCGTGCCGCCCATGTCGAACGACAGCACGTCGGGCGCGCCGGCCTGACGGCCGTACTCGGCGGCGGCGATGACGCCGGCGGCCGGCCCCGACTCGATGATGCGCACCGGGGTGGCGGCCGCGGCGTCGGCCGGCACGAGGCCGCCGCTGGAGGTCATGAGGAACACGCGGCCGTCCAGCCCGCGGCCGCGCAGCTCGTCGGCCAGGTAGGCCACGTGATGGCGCATCATCGGCGCGGTGTACGCGTTCACCACCGTCGTGCAGGCGCGCGGGTACTCGCGCACCTCGGGCGCGACGACGGAGGACAGCGAGACCGCGAGCGCGGGCGCCTCCTCGGCGAGGATTGCCGCCACGCGCTGCTCGTGGGCCGGGAAGCCGGGCGCGTGCAGGAAGCAGACGGCGACCGTCTCGACGCCGCGCTCGCGCAGCGTGCGCGCGATCGCGCGGACCTCGGCCTCGTCCAGCGGCGTCACCACGCGGCCGTCCACCGCCACGCGCTCGGTCACGTCGAAGCAGAGGTCGCGTGGCACCAGCGGCTCGGGATAGCGGATGCCGAGGTCGTAGAGGTCGTAGCGCGCCTCGGTGCGGATGCGCAGCAGGTCGCGGAAGCCGCGGGTGACGAGGAACGCGACCCGGGCGCCCTTGCGCTCGAGCACCGCGTTGGTGACCACCGTCGTGGCGCCGAACAGGCGGATGGCCTCGCGGCGGGCGGCACCCGCGCGCGCCAGCAGCTCGTCCACGCCCTTGAGCACCGCCAGCGCGGGATCGGCGGGCGTG
This sequence comes from Candidatus Methylomirabilota bacterium, assembly GCA_035689625.1. Classification (GTDB taxonomy): domain Bacteria; phylum Methylomirabilota; class Methylomirabilia; order Rokubacteriales; family CSP1-6; genus AR5. The sequence goes on from DASSLH010000377.1 coordinate 4,943, forward strand.
CTGAGCACCTTGTGGACGTGCAGGCGGCCGGCGTCGTCGAGCAGCGCGAAGTCGGTGAACGTCCCGCCGGTGTCGAAGCCGAGCTTCATCCGGCGGTGAGCTCGCGCAGCGTCGTCACCGCCTGCCAGAGCTCGGTGTACGTCGTGTACAGCGGCGAGGGCGCCAGCCGGAACGTCTCCGGCTTCTTGAAGCCGAGCAGCAGCCCGCGCTCCAGCGTGCGCGGGCGCAGCCGTGCGGCGTCGGGATGCTCGAGCGCGACGTGGC
>DASSLH010000378.1:0-2711 GCA_035689625.1 Candidatus Methylomirabilota bacterium
CCGTCGTCGTCCTGGCGCCGCAGGTGGTGCTGGTACGCCGCGCGACCGGAGCCTGGAGCCTGACGGGCAAGCAGCTGGGCTACACGCTCACGTTCTCCGAGCACGTCGGCGCCGAGCGGTCGGCCGAGGCCGCCGAGCGGCTGACCGCGCAGGTGCGGCCGCAGGACGCGCCGCCGGGCGCGCTGGCCTACGCGCTGCGCAGCCCCGGCGCGCTCGCGCTGCGCGCGCTGATCAATCTGCACCTGATCGACAAGTACACGCTGCCTGGACTGCTGCAGTCGGGCGGCATCGCGCTGGTCGCGCTGGGCCTGCTGTACCTGCGCCGCCGTCGCGATCCGCCGGAATGGGTGCTGCTGGCCGCGCTCATGCCGCTGCTGGCGGTGCTGCTCTTCAACGTCGAGAGCCGCTACTTTCTGCCGGCGATTCCCGTGCTGGCCATCATCGCCGCGCTCGGCGTCGTGCGCGTGGGTCGCGCGCAGCCGGCGCAGGCGCACCAGCCGCGCGTGCCGCTCGGCGCCGTCGCGCTGCTGGTCGTCCTGCTGAGCTTCGTGCCGTGGCTGGTGCGGCCGTGGTTCCGACAGGACCCGGGCGCGGTGGACGAGGCGGCCGGCCGCTGGCTGCGCGCCGCCGCGCCCGGGCCGGCGTTCGTCGGCCGCTACCCGGTCATCGGCTACTACGCCGGCGCGCGCGCGATCCCGCTGGCGGCCCACACGCTGGACGAGGCGGTCGCCGACGGCCGCCGGCAAGGCGCGCGCTTCCTCGTCGTGGACAGCGAGCGCCTGCCGCAGATCCGGCCCGACCTGGCGGCGCTGCTGGGCGGGACGGCGCCGGGACACCCCGAGCTGGAGCTGGCCACGACGCTGGAGGATCGCGCGGGCCGCCGCGTGCTGATCTATCGCATCGTGGGAGGCGCGGCGTGAGCGGCGCCCTGCGCGTGGGGATCGACGGGCGCGAGCTGCGCGAGGGCGTGCGCACCGGCATCCGCCGCTACGTGGTCGAGGTGCTGCGCGCGGCCGCCGCCCGCGGGCTGCCGTGCGTCGTCTATGGCGATCCCGGCACGCGGCTGCCGGCCGCGACCGGCGTCACCACGCTCACGATCCTGGGCGGTGCCCTCACGCCGTGGTGGGACCAGGTGACGCTGCCGCGCGCGCTGCGGCGCGACGCCATCGACGTGTACCTGTCGCCGTACTACAAGCGGCCGCTGTGGGCGCCGTGCCCGTGCGTGATCACGATCCACGACCTGTTCTTCATCGGCTACCCGGGCCGTCGCCGGCCGCTCTACGACGCGGCGATGACGCGGCTGGCCCGGCTCTACGCGCGCGGCGCCAGCGCGATCGTCACCGATTCCGAGCACAGTCGCGCGGCGATCGTCGCGCGGCTGGGGCTGCCGGCCGCGCGCGTCGCCGTCATCCCCGTCGGCCTCGGCCGCGAGTTCGCGCCGGCCACGCCGACGCCCGGTCAGCGCGAGCGCTACGGGCTCGGCGCGCGCTACGTGCTCTACGTCGGCAACTTCCTGCCGCACAAGAACCTGCCGCGGCTGCTGCGGGCGTGGGCGACCCTGCCGGCGCCGCTGCACGCCACGCACCGGCTGGTGCTGGCCGGCGGCGATCGGGGCGGGCGCGCGGCGCTGGCGGCGCAGGCCGGCGCGCTGGGGCTCGACGACGCGGTGGTCTTCGCCGGCCTCGTCGCCGACGAGGACCTGCCGGCGGTGTACGGCGGCGCGACGGCGCTTGTGCAGCCCTCACTCGAGGAGGGCTTCGGCCTGCCGACGCTGGAGGCCATGGCCTGCGGCACGCCGGTGATCGCCAGCCGCCGGGGCGCGCTGCCGGAGGTCGTCGGCGACGCCGGCGTGCTGGTCGATCCCGAGGACGAGCGCGCGCTGGCGGCGGCGCTGGCGCGCGTGCTGGGCGACGCGGACACGCGGACAGCGCTCGGCCGCCGCGGCCTGGCGCGCGCCGCCGGCTTCGGCGCCGAGCGCACAGCCGGCCGCGTCGTCGATCTGCTCGAGGCCGCGGCCGCCGGCGCCCGCGCGGTCAGCGGGAGCGCGCGCTGATGTGCGGAATCGCCGGCATCGTGGGCGGGCCCCCGGCCGAGCGCACGCTCGAGGCGATGCTGAAGACGCTCGAGCATCGCGGGCCCGACGATGCCGGCGTGCACGTCGTCGCCGGCGCCGCGCTCGGCATGACCCGGCTGGCGATCATCGACCTGGTGACCGGACGGCAGCCGATCACGAGCGAGGACGGCACGGCCACGATCGTCTTCAACGGCGAGATCTACAACTTCCGGGCGCTGCGTGCGGAGCTCACCGCACGCGGCCACCGCTTCCGCACGCAGAGCGACACCGAGGTGATCCTCGCCGCCTGGCGGGCCGACGGCGAGGCGTGCGTCGAGCGGCTCCGCGGGATGTTCGCATTCGCGATCTGGGACGCGCCCCGGCGCGCGCTGTTCCTGGCGCGCGATCGCCTGGGCAAGAAGCCGCTCTACTACTGGCAGGACGGCGCCACGCTCGTGTTCGCCTCGGAGATCAAGGCCCTGCTCTGCCACCCGGGCCCGGGCCGCGAGGTGGACTGGACGGCCTGGCATCACTACCTGGCCTACGGCTACACGCCGGCCGCGCGCTCGGCGTTCGCGGGTATCGCCAAGCTGCCGCCGGGCCACACGGCGACGTTGGCGGACGGGCGGCTGACGCTGCGCCGCTACTGGACCCTGCC
>DASSLH010000379.1:0-4869 GCA_035689625.1 Candidatus Methylomirabilota bacterium
CGGCGGCGCGCCAGCCGGCGGGGTCCTCCGGCAGGCGCGGGAAGATCGCGCGGGCGCGCGCGCGGCGCGCGGTCACCTCGGCGGGCGTGCGGCCCGTGATGATCGGCACCATGAGCGAGCGGCGGATGGTGGCCGGATCGCGGCCGGCGGCGCGGCAGTGCTCCTCGAGCACGCGGCCCTTGGCGGCCAGCTCGTCGAGCGTCACGCGCGTGACGTTCCACTCGTCGGCGTAGCGGGCCACGATCGACAGCGTGCGGCGCTCGCCGCGCCCGCCGACGATCAGCGGCACGCCGCCGCCCGGGGGCAGCGGGAAGGACTGCGCGTCACGCAGCGCGTAGTAGGGCTGCTCGAGCGTGACCGGCCGGCCCTGCCACAGCGCGCGGATGGCCCGGGCGCCGCACTCCAGGCGGTCGAGCCGCTCCTTGAGCGGCGGAAACGGGATGCCGAACATCGCGTGCTCGCCCTCGTGCCAGCCGGCGCCGATGCCGAGATCGAGCCGCCCCTGGGACAGCTCGGCGACGGCCGCCGCCCGCTTGGCCAGCAGCGCCGGATGGTAGAACGTGAGCGGGCAGACCAGCGGGCCGAAGCGCAGCCGCCGTGTCTGGCTCGCCAGCCAGGTGAGCGACGCCCAGACGTCGAGCGAGGGACGCCGCGACTCGCCGAACAGGCCCGTGAGGTGATCGGAGCGGAACAGCCCGGCGTAGCCGGCCTCCTCCACGGTCCGCGCCAGCCGCTGCCAGCGCTCCCACGTGAGCCCCTCTTGCCCCTCGATCATGATCGCCAGCGCCAGCGCCATGCGAGCCTCGCTCCGATGCGTATTTGCGCCCACCGGGCGCGGCCCGTATCATACGTCCAGCGCGGTGTCGGATCGCTCAACCTCGGCCCGGAGGGTCCATGCCTGATTTCTCGCTCGACGCGAAATATCGCCAGGAGCAGGGCGTCGTCTTTCTCTCGGGCATCCAGGCGCTGGTCCGGCTGCCGCTCGATCAGCACCGCGCCGACCGCCGGCGCGGCCTCAACACGGCCACGCTCATCTCCGGCTACCGCGGCTCGCCGCTGGGCGGCCTGGACCTGACGCTGGAGCGCAACCGGCCGCTGCTGGCCGAGCACGACGTCACCTTCATCTCCGGCGTCAACGAGGACCTCGGCGCCACCGTCGTCTACGGCAGCCAGCTCGCGAACTACTTCCCGCAGCCCCGATACGACGGCGTGCTCGGCATGTGGTACGGCAAGGGGCCCGGCGTCGACCGCACCGGCGACATCTTCAAGCACGCCAACTTCGCCGGGGTCGGGCGGCACGGCGGCGTGCTCGCGCTCGGCGGCGACGATCCGCTGTCGAAATCCTCCACGCTGCCGACGCACTCGGAGGTCGCGTTCTACGACGCGCTGTTCCCGGTGCTCTTCCCGGGCTGCGTGCAGGAGGTCCTCGACCTCGGCCGCCTGGGCTTCGAGCTCTCGCGCTACTCCGGCCTCTGGGTCGGCTTCAAGATCGTCACCAACGTTGCCGACGAGATCGGCACCGCCGAGGTGGCGCCCGACCGCGTGCGCGTCGTGGATCCCGGCTTCACGTTCGAGGGCCGGCCCTGGCAGCACAGCCAGAACCCGCTGCTGCTGCCGCCCTACGGCCTGGAGATGGAGCGCGAGATCCACTACGGGCGGCTGGAGGCGGCCAAGGCCTTCGCCGCCGCCAACGGGATCAACCGCATCGCGCTGGACACGCCGGACGCCTGGCTGGGCCTCGTCGCCGCCGGCAAGACGTACTACGACCTGCGCGAGGCGCTGCGCGAGCTGGGCCTGGACGACGCCGCGCTCGCCCACCACGGCATCCGCATCCTGAAGGTCGGCATGCTGTTCCCGCTGGAGCCCGGCATCGTGCGCCGGTTCGCGCGCGGGCTGGAGGAGATCCTCGTCGTCGAGGAGAAGCGCTCGTTCGTGGAGCTGTTCGTGCGCGACGTGCTCTACAACGACGCCGTGCACCCGCGGGTGCTGGGCAAGCACGACGCGCAGGGCCGCCCGCTGGTGCCGGCCAACGGCGAGCTGGACGCCGATCGCATCGCGCAGCTGGTCGCCAGCCGGCTCGAGCGCAAGCTGCAGCTGCCGTCCATCACCTCGCGGGTGGCGGTGCTGGAGGCGCTGCGCGAGCGCCCGGCGCCGCTCACGCTGGCCCGCCAGCCCTACTTCTGCTCGGGCTGCCCGCACAACCGCTCGACCCACGTGCCCGAAGGCTCGATGGCGGCGGCCGGCATCGGCTGCCACGGCATGGCGCTGGGGATGCCCGAGCGGCGCACGATGGGCATCACGCACATGGGCGGCGAGGGCGCCCAGTGGGTCGGCATGGCGCCGTTCACCAAGATGCCGCACATGTTCCAGAACCTGGGCGACGGCACGTTCTTCCACTCCGGCTCGCTGGCCATCCGGCAGGCGATCGCCGCCGGGACCAACGTCACCTACAAGATCCTCTACAACTCCGCCGTCGCCATGACGGGCGGCCAGGACGCCGCCGGCGCCGTGCCCGTGCCCGAGATGACGCGCATGCTGGAGGCCGAGGGGGTGCGGCGCATCATCGTCATGACCGACGAGCCGGGCAAGTACGGCGCCGCCGCGCGCTTCGCCGCCGGCGCCGAGGTCTGGCACCGCGACCGCCTCGACGAGGCGCAGAAGCTGCTGCGCGACACGCCCGGCGTCACCGCGCTCGTCTACGACCAGCGCTGCGCGGCGGAGAAGCGGCGGCTGCGCAAGCGCGGCAAGCTGCCCGACCCGGCCATGCGCGTGGTCATCAACGAGCTGGTCTGCGAGGGCTGCGGCGACTGCGGCGTGAAGTCCAACTGCCTGAGCGTGCACCCGGTCGAGACGGAGTTCGGCCGCAAGACGCAGATCCACCAGTCGTCCTGCAACAAGGACTACTCGTGCCTGCGCGGCGACTGCCCGTCGTTCGTCACCGTGACGCCGCTGGGCGAGGCCAAGAAGAAGGCGCGCAAGCAGTTCGAGGTGGATCGCCCCCTGCCGGAGCCGGCGCTGAAGGTGCCGCGCGACGCCAACGTCTTCATGATGGGCATCGGCGGCACCGGCGTGGTGACCGTCAACCAGGTGCTCGGCACCGCGGCGCTGCTCGACGGCAAGCACGTGCGCGGCCTCGACCAGACCGGCCTCAGCCAGAAGGGCGGCCCGGTCGTCTCCCACCTGAAGATCTCCGAGGCGCCCGCCGAGGTCTCCAACAAGGTCGCCGCCGGCTCGGCCGACTGCTACATCGGCTTCGACGTGCTGGTGGCCACCTCGCCGCTGAGCCTCGACCACGCGCGGCCCGACCGCACGATCGCCATCGTGTCCACCAGCCAGGTGCCCACGGGCGCCATGGTCACGCACACCGAGGTGCAGTTCCCGGACACGGGCGGCCTGCGCACGTCCATCGATCGCGTCACGCGCAAGGACGAGAACGTGTTCCTCGATGCGCTCGGCCTGGCCGAGACGCTGTTCGAGGACCACATGGCGTCCAACCTGCTGGTCCTCGGCGCCGCCTACCAGGCCGGCGCCATCCCGGTGAGCGCGGCGGCCATCGAGCAGGCCATCGCGCTCAACGGCGTCTCGGTCGCCATGAACACGCAGGCCTTCCGCGCCGGCCGCCTGCTGGTCGCCGATCCCGCCTGGGCGGCGACGCTCAAGCGCCACCGCCTCGGCGAGGTCCAGGCCGCGACCGCGCTGCTCACCACCGAGGCCAGCGCGCTGGTCGCGCGCGTCGGCGCCGAGGGCGAGCTGAAGCGGCTGCTGGAGGTCCGCGTGCCGGAGCTGATCGCGTACCAGGACGCGCGCTACGCCGGTGCCTACGTCGACTTCGTGGCGCGCGTGCGCGCCGCCGAGCGGGCGGCGGTGCCGGGCGAGAGCCGGCTGAGCGAGGCGGTCGCCCGCTACCTGTTCAAGCTGATGGCTTACAAGGACGAGTACGAGGTGGCCCGCCTGCACCTCAAGGCCAGCCTGCCGGCCACGCTGGCCGAGGCGTATCCGGGCGGGGTGCGCGTGCAGTACCACCTGCACCCGCCGCTGCTGCGCGCCCTGGGCCTCACCCGCAAGCTCAAGCTCGGCAGCTGGTTCGACGGCGCCTTCCGCGCGCTGGCCGCGCTCAAGGGCCTGCGCGGCACCGCGCTCGATCCCTTCGGCCGTGCCGCGGTGCGGCGCGTCGAGCGGGCGCTGCCCGGCGAGTATCGCCAGCTCGTCGAGCGCGCCATGACGGGGCTGACACCGGCGACGTACGAGCGGGCCGTCACCGCGGCCCGGCTGCCCGACCTCGTGCGCGGCTACGAGGACATCAAGCTGCGCAACGTCGAGCGCTTCCGGGAGGAGGCTCGCAAGGCCGTCTAGAGTTCCGGTGGCACCGCCCTTGCCTACCCATTGCTAGCGGCAGGGAGGTGTCGTCATGAGGATTCTCAGAGTCGTCGTCGTCATTCTTGCAATGCTCAGCGTGGCCGGCGTTGCCTCGCAGTCGGTTGCGCAGGCTGCGAATACCAACGTCACCGCCAGCGGTGTCCAGGTCCCGCCCGATCACCGCTACGAGCGCTACGACCCCACGCGCGCGACCTACGGCCAGGTCAAGGCCACGGACGTTCCCAACCTCGTCGAGAAGAAGAACTGGATCTACGACCGCACCGACAAGGTCTGGGTGTATCGCCCCGCGGAAGGCCTGAACCCGCGCTACGCCGCCGGCGCGCCGGCCTCCGGCTGGCAGAACGTGCACGGCCAGGTGCAGTCGGTCAGCGGCTCGCAGATGATGCTGAAGGCCGATGACGGCCGCACCGTCACCGTCGACATGGCGAAGATCGGCAGCGAGATCCAGCAGGCGATGAAGCCCGGCACGGCCGTCACGGTCACCGGCTACCA
>DASSLH010000380.1:0-11733 GCA_035689625.1 Candidatus Methylomirabilota bacterium
GCCAGGGCCACCAAGTCGAAGAAAGCGAAGGGATAGGCCGTGGGCGAGCGCAAGACACGCGAGGGCGTCGTGGTGAGCGACGCCATGCAGAAGACGCGGGTGGTGCGGGTGGAGCGGGTCTACCGCCACCCCCGCTACCAGCGCGTCATCCGCATGTCCAAGAAGCTGAAGGCGCACGACGAGGAGAACGCCAGCCACGTCGGGGACCGGGTGCTGATCGAGGAGACGCGCCCGATCTCCAAGGAGAAGCGCTGGCGCGTGCGCCAGGTGCTGACGCGAGTGACCCCGGCATGATCCAGCCGCGCTCGATGCTGGACGTCGCCGACAACTCCGGCGCCAAGAAGGTGCAGTGCATCCGGGTCATGGGCGGCGCCAACAAGCGCTACGCCTCGCTCGGCGACACCGTCATCGTGGCGATCAAGGAAGCGGCGCCCGACGGCACCGTCAAGAAGGGCGAGGTGGCGCGGGCGGTGGTCGTGCGCACGGTGAAGGAGGTCCGCCGCCGCGACGGCTCCTACATCCGCTTCGACCGCAACGCCGTCGTGCTGATCAAGCCCGACGAGAACCCGGTCGGCACCCGCATCTTCGGGCCGGTCGCCCGCGAGCTGCGGGAGCGGCAGTTCACCAAGATCATCTCGCTGGCACCCGAGGTCATCTGATGCAGGGAATCCACGTGCGACGGGGCGACCTGGTCGGCGTCATCACCGGCCGCGAGCGCGGCAAGCGCGGCAAGGTGCTGCGCGTGCTGACGGCCAAGGGCCGGGTGCTGATCGAGCACGTCAACATGATCAAGCGGCACCAGCGCCCGACGCAGAAGCTGCGCCAGGGCGGCATCATCGAGCGGGAGGGCGCGCTGGCGCTCTCCAACGTGCTGCCGATCTGCTCGCGCTGCGACAAGCCGTCGCGCACGGGCTGGAAGGTCCTCGGTGACGGCCGCAAGATGCGCGTCTGCAAGCGCTGCGGCGAGTCGATCGACAAGGGTTAGGAGCCATGGCGAATCCAGGTGGAACGTCCGCTCCCAAGGCCCCGGCGCCGAAGCCGGGCGGCAAGCCGGCCGCCAAGCCGGCCCCGGGCGGACGCGGCAAGGGCCCGGCGCCGGCCGCGGCGCCGGTCGCCAAGACCCGGCCCAAGGGCACCGGCGAGGTCCCGCCGCGGCTGAAGGAGCACTTCGCCCGCACGGTGGTGCCCGGGCTCATGAAGGAGCGCGGCTACGGCAACGTCTGGCAGGTGCCGCGGCTGGACAAGATCGTCATCAACATGGGCGTGGGCGAGGCGCGCGACAACGCCAAGATCATGGACTTCGCGGTCGCCGACCTGCAGCTCATCGCCGGCCAGAAGCCGGTCATCACCCGCGCGAAGAAGTCGATCGCGAACTTCAAGCTGCGGGAGGGCGTGCCGATCGGGGCCAAGGTCACCCTGCGCGGCGCCCGCATGTACGAGTTTCTCGACCGGCTCATGAACGTGGCGCTGCCGCGCGTGCGCGACTTCAAGGGCGTGCCGCCCAAGGGCTTCGACGGGCGCGGCAACTACGCCCTGGGCCTGCGCGAGCAGCTGATCTTCCCCGAGATCGTGTACGACAAGGTCGACAAGGTTCGCGGCATGGACATCATCATCGTGACGACGGCGCGCAGCGACGACGAGGCGCGCCTGCTGCTGGCCCGGCTCGGCATGCCGTTCAGGGAGTGAGAGGACGATGGCGAAAACGTCGCTGATCATGAAATCGCAGCGGGTGCCCAAGTTCTCGACCCGCGCCTATCGCCGCTGCCAGCTGTGCGGCCGGCCGCGCGGTTATCTGAGAAAGTTTCGGATGTGCCGCCTGTGCTTCCGCGAGCTGGCCCTCAAGGGCGAGGTGCCGGGCATCGTGAAGGCGAGCTGGTAAGCCATGCGGAGCGATCCGATCGCCGACCTGCTCACGCGCATCCGCAACGCCAGCAACGCCGAGCACGAGAAGGTGGACATTCCGGCCTCCCGGCTGAAGGTCCGCATCGCCGAGCTGCTCAAGGACGAGGGGTTCATCAAGAACTTCCGCGTGCTGGACGACAGCAAGCAGAACACGCTGCGCGTCTACCTCAAGTACGGCACCGGCAACGAGAAGATGATCTCCGGCCTGGTGCGGGTGTCCACGCCGGGCCGGCGCGTCTACGTCACCCACGACAAGATTCCCTCGATCCTGGCCGGCATGGGCGTGGCTCTCGTCTCGACCTCCCGCGGCGTGCTCACCGATCGCGAGGCCCGCAAGCAGAAGGTCGGCGGCGAAGTGCTCGCCTACGTGTGGTAGGAGCGACCCCCATGTCTCGCATCGGCAAGCAACCGATCAAGGTTCCCCAGGGCGTGAAGGTCTCGGTGGACGGCAGCACCGTGCGCGCCGAGGGCCCCAAGGGCAAGCTCACCCAGCCGGTCCCGGCCGGGCTCACGCCGAAGATGGTGGACGGCACCGTCGTGATCGAGCGCGGCAGCGACGAGCGCCAGGCCCGTGCGCTGCACGGGCTGGCCCGGGCGCTGGTGGCCAACATGGTCCACGGCGTCAAGGAGGGCTTCGAGCGCAAGCTCGAAATCGTCGGCATCGGCTACCGCGCCCAGATGCAGGGCAAGGCCATCCAGCTGGCGCTCGGCTACTCGCACCCGGTGGTGTTCCCGCTGCCGGAGGGCATCACCGCCGAGATCGACAAGCAGGTCGCCATCACGCTGCGCGGCGCCGACAAGGCGCTGCTCGGGCAGACGGCGGCCAAGCTGCGGGCGCTGCGCAAGCCCGACCCCTACAAAGGCAAGGGTATCAAGTACGCCGGCGAGGTCATCCGCCGCAAGGTCGGCAAGAAGGCGGGCGCGAAATGATCACCAAGGATCGGCGGTCGCCGCGCGACGAGCGGCACTACCGCCTGCGGCGGTGGGTGCGGGGCACGGCGGCCCGGCCGCGGCTGGCGGTCTTCCGCAGCCTCAACCACATCTACGCGCAGATGGTGGACGACGAGACCGGCCGCACGCTGGTGGCGGCGGACAGCCGGAGCAAGGCGTTCCGCGCCGGCCAGCCCAAGGGCGGCAACGTCGCCGCCGCCAAGGCGGTCGGCGAGCAGCTGGCCCAGAAGGCCAAGGCGGCCGGGATCACGCAGGTCGTCTTCGATCGCGGCGGTTACCAATACCACGGCCGGGTGAAGGCGCTCGCCGACGCGGCGCGCGCTGGCGGCCTGACGTTCTAGGACAGGAGACAACGAGTGGCGGAAGCGAAGATCGATCCCAGCGTGCTCGAGCTGAATGACCGCGTGGTCTCCATCAACCGGGTGGCCAAGGTCGTCAAGGGTGGACGGCGGTTCTCGTTCACGGCGCTCGTGGTGGTGGGCGACGGGCGCGGCCACGTCGGTGTCGGCCTCGGCAAGGCCCACGAGGTGCCGGAGGCGATCCGCAAGGCGGTCGAGCACGCCAAGAAGGACCTGATCTTCGTGCCGCTCAAGGAGACGACGATTCCCTGCGAGATCACCGGGCACTTCGGCGCCGGCAAGGTGTTCCTCAAGCCGGCTGTCCAGGGCACCGGCGTCATCGCGGGCGGCGCCGTGCGGCCCGTGCTGGAGGCGGCCGGGGTGCAGGACATCCTCACCAAGACGCTGGGCAGCAACAACCCGCACAACGTGCTCAAGGCCACGATCGACGCGCTCCGGCGGATCAAGCGCCTGCAAGACCTGCACGCCGCGCGCCGCCGCGGCGGCGCCGACGGCAACCTGGTGGAGGAGACGGTCGGTGCCAAGCAAGAGGCTTAGGATCGCGCTGCGCCGCAGCATCATCGGGCTGAGCCCCAAGCAGGAGGCGACCGTCAAGGCGCTGGGGCTGCGTCGCATGCACCAGTCGGTCACGCACGCGGACACGCCGCAGATCCGCAGCATGATCGCCCGCGTGCCGCACATGCTGGAGGTGACGCATGAAGCTTGACGACCTCCGCCCGGCCCCGGGCGCCGTGACGCGGCGCAAGCGGGTGGGCCGCGGTCCCGGCTCCGGCCACGGCAAGACGTCGACCAAGGGCAGCAAGGGGCACAAGGCGCGGTCGGGCGGCGGCAAGACGATGGGCTTCGAGGGCGGCCAGATGCCGCTCTACCGGCGGCTGCCCAAGCGGGGCTTCCTGCCGTTCGGCGGCAAGACGGAGTACGCGGTCGTCAACCTCAAGGCGCTGGGCGCGTTCGCGGCCGGCGCCGTGGTGGACCCCGACGGGCTCGTCAAGGCCGGCCTCATCAAGCGCGCCAATCGCGACCGGGTGAAGCTGCTCGGCGACGGGGACGTGCCGCACGCGCTGACCGTGCGCGTGCACGCCATCAGCGGTGCCGCGCGCACGAAGATCGAGGGGCAGGGCGGGCGCATCGAGGTGCTGCCCGCCCGGGACAAGGCGGCGGCCTCGTGATCGAGGGCCTGCAGTCCTTCCAGAACATCTTCAAGATCCCCGAGCTCAAGCGGCGGGTGCTCGTCACCGCCGGGCTGCTGTTCGCCTACCGCGTCGGCGCCCACGTGCCGACGCCCGGCATCGACGGCGGCGCGCTGGCCCAGTTCTTCGACCAGGTGCAGGGCACGCTGCTCGGCATGGTCGACCTGTTCTCGGGCGGCAACCTGAGGCGGCTGTCGATCTTCGCGCTCGGCATCATGCCGTACATCTCGGCCTCGATCATCCTGCAGCTGCTCACCGTCGTCATCCCGGCGCTGGAGCGGCTGGCCAAGGAGGGCGAGGCCGGGCGCAAGAAGATCACCCAGTACACCCGCTACGGCACCGTGGCGCTGTCGCTGGTGCAGTCGCTCGGCATCGCCTATGGCCTGGAGGGCATGCGCAGCCCCAGCGGGCTGGCGATCGTGCCGCACCCGGGCTGGGGCTTCCGGCTGCTGACGATGGTCACGCTCACGGCCGGCACCGCGCTGATCATGTGGCTGGGCGAGCAGATCTCCGAGAAGGGCATCGGCAACGGCATCTCGCTGATCATCTTCGCCGGCATCGTGGTGCGGCTGCCCTCGGCGATCACCGCGTCCTACACGCTGATCAGCACTGGCGAGATGAAGCTGTTCGTGTTCCTGGCCATCATCGCGCTGATGATCGCGGTGACGGCGGCCGTCGTGCTCATGCAGGAGGGGCAGCGCAAGATCCCGGTGCAGTACGCCAAGCGGGTGGTGGGGCGGCGCGTCTACGGCGGCCAGTCCACCCACATCCCGCTGCGGATCAACACCGCCGGCGTCATCCCGGTGATCTTCGCCTCCTCGCTCATCCTGTTCCCGGCCACGCTCACCCGCTTCCTCGACTACGGCATCATGCGCTCGGTCGCCGACTCGCTGAGCCCGGGCCGGATGACGTACACGATGCTGTACATGGGCCTCATCATCTTCTTCGCCTACTTCTACACGGCCATCGTCTTCAACCCGGTGGACCTCGCCGACAACATGAAGAAGTACGGCGGGTTCATCCCCGGCGTGCGCCCCGGCAAGAAGACGGCCGAGTACATCGACCACGTGCTGACCCGGATCACGCTGCCGGGAGCGATCTTCCTGGCCCTGATCTCGGTGCTGCCGGATCTGCTCATCCGGCTGTTCAACGTGCCGTTCTACTTCGGCGGCACCAGCCTCCTGATCGTCGTCGGCGTCGCGCTGGACACCGTGCGACAGATGGAGTCGCACCTGCTGATGCGCAACTACGAGGGCTTCCTCAAGCGCTCGAAGTCGCGCTCGGGCGCGTTCGCGCGGAGGAGCTGAGCGTGCGCGTCGTCTTTCTCGGGCCGCCGGGCGCCGGCAAGGGCACCCAGGCCAAGACGCTGGCGCAGGAGTGGCGGGTGCCGCAGGTCGCCACCGGCGAGATGCTGCGGGAGGCCGTCAAGGCCGGGAGCCCGCTCGGCCGCGAGGCCCGGCGCATCATGGAGAGCGGCGCGCTGGTGCCCGACGACGTCATCGTCGGCCTCATCGCCGAGCGGCTGCGCCAGCCCGACGCCGCCCGCGGCTTCATCCTCGACGGCTTCCCGCGCACGATCCCCCAGGCCGAGGCGCTGGGGCGGTTGCTGAAGGATCTCGGCCAGTCGCTCGACGCCGTCGTCTACTTCGACGTGCCGGAGGCCGAGCTGCTGCGCCGCCTCACCGGCCGCCGCCTGTGCCGGCAGTGCCAGACCGCGTACCACCTGGTGTCGGCGCCGCCCGCGCGAGCCGGCGTGTGTGACCGCTGCGGCGGCGAGCTCTACCAGCGCGACGACGACAGCGAGAGCACGGTGCGCCACCGCCTGGACGTCTACACCCGGCAGACGGCGCCGCTGCTCGACTTCTATCGCGACCGCGGCCTGCTCACGACCGTCAACGGCGCGGGCAGCATCGCCACCATCGGCGAGGCCATCCGCCGCGCCGCCCCGGCCGCGCGGTGATCGAGCTGAAGTCCGTCCGGGAGATCGGGCTGATGCGGCGGGCCGGCCACATCCTGGCCGACGTCATGGAGCGGCTGCGCGGCAGCGTCAAGCCGGGGATGTCCACCCGGGAGATCGACGAGGACGTCGAGGAGTTCATCCGCGCCCGCGGCGCCGTCCCCGCCTTCAAGGGCTATCGCGGCTTCCCGGCGACCGTCTGCATCTCGATCAACGAGGAGGTCGTGCACGGCATCCCCTCGGCGCACCGGCACGTCGCGGACGGCGACATCGTCGGCCTGGACCTCGGGTGTATTGTGGAAGGGTACTACGCAGACTGCGCCTTCACGCTCGCCCTCGGCGAGGTGCCGTCGCGCGTGCAGCAGCTGCTCGACGTCACCCGGGAAAGCCTCGAGCTGGGGATCACGGAGTGCCGGCCCGGCCGGCGGCTGTCCGACGTCTCGCACGCCATCCAGTCGCACGTCGAGCGGCACGGCTTCTCGGTCGTGCGCGCCTTCGTGGGACACGGCATCGGCCGCGCGCTGCACGAGGAGCCGCAGGTGCCGAACTTCGGCGACCCCGGGCGCGGCCCGCAGCTGCGGCCGGGCATGGTGCTGGCGATCGAGCCGATGGTGACGATGGGCAGCTGGGAGGTCAAGATCCTGGACGACGGCTGGACGGCGGTGACGAAGGACGGCAGCCTGGCCGCCCACTTCGAGCACACGATCGCCGTGACGGAGTCGGGGCCCGAGGTGCTGACCAGCAAGACCGGCGCGGCGCAGGCCGCCTGAGAGCGCGATGGCCAAGGAAGACGCGATCGAGGTGGAGGGGACGGTGGTGGAGCCGCTGCCGAACGCGATGTTCCGCGTCGAGCTCGAGAGCGGACACCGCGTGCTGGCCCACGTCAGCGGCAAGATGCGGATGAACTTCATCCGGATCCTTCCCGGCGACCGCGTGAAGGTCGAGCTGTCGCCCTACGACCTCACGCGCGGCCGCATCACGTACCGGTTCAAGTAGGAGCGCGAATGAAAGTCCGACCGTCGATCAAGACGCGCTGCGAGCACTGCAAGATCATCAAGCGCCAGGGCGTGGTGCGGATCATCTGCAAGAACCCGCGGCACAAGCAGCGGCAAGGCTAAGGAGAGGGCGATGGCGCGAGTGGCGGGAGTCGATCTGCCGAGGGAGAAGCGGGGCGAGGTCGCCGTGACCTACATCTACGGGATCGGGCGGGCCGCGGCCAACCGCATCATGGCCAAGGCCAACGTGGACCCGGCCAAGAAGGTGAAGGCCTGGAGCGACGACGAGACCGCGCGCATCCGCGAGCTCATCGAGCGGGAGCTGAAGGTCGAGGGCGACCTGCGGCGCGAGATCTCGATGAACGTCAAGCGCCTGATGGACATCGGCGCCTACCGCGGCATCCGCCACCGCAAGGGGCTGCCGGTGCGCGGGCAGCGCACGCACACGAACGCGCGCACGCGCAAGGGGCCCCGCAAGGGCGTGATGGTGAAGAAGAAGCCGACGGCCGCGCCGGCCGCGCCCGCCCCGGCGGCGGCGGCGGCGGCGCCCAAGAAGGCAGGAGCCTAGAGCATGGCCGAGCCCGCGAAGCCCGCTCCCCGCAAGAAGGGCAGCAAGAAGCGCGAACGGCGCGAGGTCCGCACCGGTATCGCCCACGTGCAGGCCACCTTCAACAACACGATCGTCACGCTCACCGACAAGGGCGGCAACGTGGTGGCGTGGTCCAGCGCCGGCAGCGCCGGCTTCAAGGGCTCGCGCAAGAGCACACCGTTCGCGGCCCAGACGGCGGCGGAGATTGCCGCCCGCAAGGCGATGGAGTTCGGACTCAAGCAGATCGAGGTGTTCGTGCGAGGACCGGGGGCGGGCCGCGAGGCGGCCATTCGCTCGCTGCAGGCGGTCGGGCTCGAGATCACCGCGATCCGTGACGTCACGCCGATTCCGCACGACGGCTGCCGGCCGCCGAAGCGGCGCCGGGTGTAGAGGAGGACGAGGATGGCGCGGTATCGCGATGCCAAGTGCCGGCTGTGCCGCCGGGAAGGGATGAAGCTGTTCCTCAAGGGCGCTCGCTGCTTCACCGATCGCTGCGCGATCGAGCGGCGGAACTACCCGCCCGGCCAGCACGGCCTCAACCGCGGCAAGCTCACGCCCTTCGGCGTGCAGCTGCGCGAGAAGCAGAAGGCCAAGCGCATCTACGGCGTGCTGGAGAGCCAGTTCCGCAAGTACTTCCAGTGGGCCGAGAGCGCCAGGGGCGTGACCGGCGAGAACCTGCTGCGCCTGCTGGAGCTGCGGCTGGACAACGTCGTCTATCGCCTCGGCTTCGCCGCCTCGCGGCGCGAGGCCCGGCAGATGGTCGCCCACGGCCACTTCGGCGTGAACGGGCGCAAGGCCTCGGTGCCCTCGCTGCTCACCAAGGTGGGCGACGTCGTGCAGCTGCGGCCGAGCTCCAAGCTGGCCGCCCGCGTGGAGGACAACGTCAACGCCGGCCGCGGCGCGCTGCCGCAGTGGCTCGAGCTGGACGTGAACGAGCGCAAGGGGGTCGTACGGGGGCTGCCGCTGCGCGAGGACATCCAGATTCCCGTGTCCGAGCAGCTCATCGTCGAGCTGTACAGCAAGTAAGGAGGGCGGGGCCGCCGATGCCACGCATGCCGTTCCAGAAGCCGAAGAAGGTGGAGTGGGAGATCCTGAGCGACCGCTACGGTCGCCTGGTGGCCGAGCCGTTCGAGAAGGGCTACGCGCTCACGGTGGGCAACTCGCTGCGCCGCACGCTGCTCTCGATCGTGCCGGGCGCGGCGGTGGCCTGGGTGCGGATCGAGGGCGTCAAGCTCACCGACACCAAGGTGCCGGGGGTGACCGAGAGCCTGGCCGACGTCCTGCTCAACCTCAAGAAGCTGGCGATCCAGGTGCCGTCCGACGAGCCGCGCGTGCTGCGGCTCGAGGTCAGCGGGCCCAAGGACGTCAAGGGCGAGGACGTGCCGGAGACCGGCGCCGAGATCCTCAACCCCGAGGTACACCTGTTCACGCTGGAGGCGGGCGCCCGCGCCACGCTCGAGCTCGGCGTCGGCGTGGGCCGGCGATACGAGGCGGCCGATCATCCGCGCGCCAAGCCGCCGGCCGGGGCCTTCCCGCTGGACGCGGCCTACTCGCCGATCACCCGCGTGGCCTACAACGTGGAGATGTCGCGCCTGGGCAAGATCACCGACTACGAGAAGCTCGTGCTCGAGGTGTGGACCAACGGCGCGATCAGCCCCGACGACGCGCTGACGCGCGCCTCGACGTTCCTGCGCGACCACTACGCGCCCCTGTCGCCGGAGGGCGGCGACGAGGACGAGGAGGCCGAGGCCGGCGCCGGCGACGCCTACCTGCGCGATGCACTCGCCAAGACGCTCGAGGAGCTGGCGCTGCCGGCCCGCGCCATCAACGCGCTCAAGGGCGCCGAGCTGCACCTGGTCGCCGACCTCGTGCAGAAGACGGAGGCCGACCTGGCCGACGTGAAGAACCTCGGCGACAAGTCCATCGACGAGATCAAGACGGCGCTGGCCGCGCTGGGGCTGTCGCTCGGCATGCGGATCGATCCCAACGTGCTCGGCGCGCTGGGGCGCGGCACTCCCGGCGTCACGCCGGTGAGGTGACGAGGACGCCATGAGGCATCGCGTCGACGGCTTCAAGCTCGGCCGGCTGACCCAGCACCGCTGGGCGCTGTTCCGCAACCTGCTGGTCGGCCTCTTCCGTCACGAGCGCATCGAGACCACCGAGGCCAAGGCCAAGGCGGTACGGGGGCTGGCCGACCACGTCATCACGCTGGCCAAGCGCGAGAGCCTGCACGCGCGGCGGCAGGTGCTGTCGCTGGTGCCCGACCGCGAGGTCGTCGGCCGCATCTTCGACACGATCGCCGCGCGCTTCTCGGAGCGCCAGGGCGGTTACACGCGCATCGTCAAGACCGGCGTCCGCCGCGGCGACGCCGCCTCCATGGTCCTGCTGGAGCTGGTGGACCGGCCGGAGGCGCCCGCCGACGGCGACAAGAAGAAGGACAAGAAGGAACAGGCGCCGCGCGGCGACAAGGGCGAGGCGGCCGCCGGCGGCAAGAAGAAGAAGCGCGAGAAGGCGGCCGCCGCCTCGGCCTGACGAGCGCGGCCGGCGGCCTCAGGCCGCCAGCCGGGCCTCGTCGCGGCCGTGAGCGAGGATGGCCCAGCGCCCCGTTCCCTGCACCTCCGCCACCAGCCAGAACTCGGCGGCCGCGCGCCAGTAGTACGACGGCGTCGCCACCAGGAAGCGCGAGAACACGCCGGCCTGCACGGCGTCGTCGTAGGCGAGCAGCACCTCGTCGGGCAGCAGCGTATCGGCGCGCTCGATCGCCTCCACCCGCACCCGGCGCAGCCACCCCCACCGCCACGGCAGCGTCCGGGCCAGCCGCGCGTGCACCTCGTCGAGCGAGTAGAGGGGCCCGTAGAGGAGCGCGGCGGTCCGCAGGCGCTGCTGGCGGAGCTGGCCGGGCAGCCCCGCCCGGATGTCGCGCACGCGCGCCTGCAGCTCGTGGTTCATGGCGCCGGCAGCGTCTCCTTCACCTCGGCGATCGACATCGACGGCATCACGCGGATGAACCCCAGGAACAGCATGAAGAAGAAGCCGAAGCTGCCGATGGTGATCGTCGTGTCGACGATGGCGGGCACGAAGATGCCCCACGTGTAGGGATAGAAGTCGTGGCCCAGCGAGGGGACGATGATGTTGAAGCGCTCCAGCCACATGCCGACCAGCACGAGGAACGAGATCACGAACATCGCCACGCTGCTGCGGCGGACGCGACGCCAGAAGATGGCCAGCGGCACCAGCGAGTTGCAGGTGTACTGCGTGATCAGCAGCGGCGCATAGGTCCGGGTGAGGCGCCAGTGCAGGGAGCCGCGCTCGAAGACGTCGCCGCTGTACCACGACGTGAACATGTCGCAGGCATAGAAGTACGTCAGCACCAGGCTGGTGACGAGCAGCAGCTTGGCGAGCGCGTCCAGGTGACGCTCGGTGAGGTAGGCCCCCAGCCGGAAGAAGTGCCGCATCGGCAGCACCAGGATGATGACCATCGCGAAGCCGGACAGGATGGCGCCGTCCACGAAGAAGGGCGCGAACAGCGTGGAGTGCCAGCCCGGCAGCAGGGCCATCGCGAAGTCCCAGGACACGACGCTGTGCACCGACAGCACCAGGGGCGTGGCCAGCGCGGCCAGCAGGCCGTACGCGCGCAGGTAGTGCCGCCACTGGCGGTCGGAGCCGTCCCAGCCGAGCGACAGCCAGCCGTAGATCCGGCGCCGCCAGCCGAGCGTGCCGTCACGCAGCGCCGCCACGTCGGGAATCAGGCCCACGATGAAGAACACGGTGCTGATCGAGAGATAGGTGG
>DASSLH010000381.1:0-7360 GCA_035689625.1 Candidatus Methylomirabilota bacterium
GCCCACGTACTTGTTGAGCAGCTCGGGGCCCTTGATGTTCAGGAAGTAGCCCTTGATCTTCTCGCCGCGCTTCTCGCTGATCTTCTCGGCCAGGTTGTTGGCCACGGCCTTGGCGATCATCGTCTTGCCGCAGCCGGGAGGCCCGTAGAGCAGCACGCCCTTGGGCGGCGTCAGCTTGTGCTCCTTGTAGTAGTCGGCGTAGAGGTACGGCAGCTCCACGGCGTCCTTGATCGTCTCGATCTGGGTGCCGAGGCCTCCAATATCGTCGTAGCCGATGTCGGGCACTTCCTCGAGGGACAGATCCTCGACTTCGCTCTTCGGAAGTTTTTCGAGGAGGTATCCACTCTTGGCGTCCATGAGGATGTGATCGCCGGTCTTCAGGTGCAGCGCGCGGAGCGGATCGGCGATGATGCCGACCTTCTCCTCGTCGGCGCGCAGCGTGACGATGGCGCGCTCGGGATCGAGCTGCTCCTTGAGGATGACGACGTCGCCCTGCACCTCGTAGCCGGCCGCCTCGACGACGTTGAGCCCCTCGTTGAGGATGAGCTCCTGGCCGGGCTTGAGCGTCTCCGGCTTGATGGCCGGATGCAGGTTGACCTTCACCTTGCGCCCCTGCGAGAGGATGTTGACGGTGCCGTCCTCGTTGACCGACAGGTACACGCCGTAGGTGGACGGCGGCGCGCAGAGCTTGTCGACCTCTTCCTTGAGCGCGGTGATCTGCTCGCGCGCCTCGTAGAGCGCGTTGACGAGCTTCTCGTTCTGGTTGAACGCCTGCACGAGCTGGCGATTGGCCTCGCGCAGCTTGTTCTCGAGCACCATGAAGTCCTTCGGCGTGTCCTCGAGCTTCTTGCGGAGGTGAACGGTCTCGGCCTCGAGCGAGCGGACGTACGCCTGCAGGTCTTGCAATTGGATCTCGTACTCCGTGAGCCGACGGCGCGTGCTCGAATCGGACATGGACGCGGGGAGGAATTTCGAGAAGCCTTCGCGGCCCGGGCTACTCTTCTTGTCGAACTCCTTCATAGCCCATCCCTTCTGACGTGACCCCCTGTGCGCCGCTCGTGCGTGAGCGCCCCGACTCGTCCGCGAGTATAGGCGGCGGCGAAAAAGAAAGTCAAGGTTGTCAGGCCCTTCGGCGTCGTTTCCGCCCCCGAGTCGGGGCGGTTTTCACGGTGCGGTGCCCGCGCGTCCATCGTGCCAGCCTCCGGAGCAAGTTCTGTACCCAGCAGCGCGCGCGCGTCGCTGATCTCGAAACGTCTAGCGTGCGCGAGGGGTTCCGTCTATAAAGACGGAGATGGTGTGGCAGCAGATGCGCGCGGCGCCGAGCGTGGTGACGAGTTTCGTGCTGCTTCTGGCGCTTTTCGTCGCGTGCCCGCCGCCGGCCGAGGCGCAGACGCGCAAGGAGCTGCGCGTCGGCGTCGGCGGCATGCCCGCCCAGATCGAGCCCGGCGCCAGCCTCGAGGGCGCCGGCCCGCTCATCGCGCGCCAGATCTTCGACACCCTGGTCGCCTACCGGGAAGGTTCTACCGAAGTCGAGCCCGCGCTGGCCACGCGCTGGTCCGTCTCCCGCGACGGATTGGTCTGGACGTTCACGCTGCGCGACGGCGTGCGCTTCCACGACGGCAGCCCGCTGACGGGCGCCGAGGTCGCGGCGAGCTTCCAGCGGCAGTTCGCGCCCGACGCCAGCGGCGCCGTGTGGCCGGCGCTGCTGCGCGGCCGCCCGGGCGTGGTCAAGGACGTGCGCGCCCCCGACGCGCGCACCGTGCAGTTTGTCCTCACCCAGCCGTACGCGCCGCTGCTCACGGTGCTGGCGCATCCGGGCCTCGGCGTGGCGCGGATGCTGACCGCCGCCGACGGCAGCGCCCGCTTCGTGGGCAGCGGTCCCTACCGTGCCGTGGACGTCGGTCCCGGCCGGATCGCGCTCGAGGCCGTCGGCGGCTACTGGGGGGGGCCGGCGCGCATGGAGCGCATCGTCTTCCTCGAGGTGGCCACCGACGACAACGCCGAGGCGGAGTTCGACGCCCGCTCGCTCGACGTGTGGTTCCCGCCGGGGCCGCCGCGGCGGATGACCGGCGCCCTCTCGACGCCAGGCCTGCGCGTCGGCTACCTCGCCTTCGAGACCGAGAAGGAGCCCTTTTCGCGCAAGAAGCTGCGCCACGCGGTGGCGGCGGCGATCGATCCCGCCGTCCTCGGCGTCGCGCTGGAGAACGCGGCCGTGCCGCTGCAGTCCTTCCTGCCGCCTGGCGTGTGGGCGCGCCGCGAGGGCGGCCCGCTCCTGGGCGGCACGCGCGAGCAGGTGCGCGCGATGCTCGCCGACGGCGGCTGGCCCAAGGGTCACAAGGCGACGATGCTGGCGGCCGACGACACCGCGCCGCTGAACCTGCCGCGGGTGGCGGCGACGATCGAGGCAGCGCTGGGCGCCGCCGACATCCCGGTCCAGGTGCGCTCGGGCGCGGCCGACGCCCTTCGCGGCGCGCTGCAGTCCGGCGAGCACGAGATGGCCCTCGTCGAGGCCAGCGTCGTGGGGGGCGATCCGCACCTGTTCCTGTTCCCGCTGTCCACGAGCGAGGGGGCCGTCAAGGGGCCGCGCGCGCTGAACTACTCCTTCTATCGCAGCCCGCGCCTGGACGACGTCCTCGGCCGCGCCAGTCAGCTGTCCTCGCGCGTCGAGCGCGCGCGGCTCTACCAGCGCGTGCAGTCGATGCTGGCCGACGACCTGCCGTGGCTGCCGCTCTACGTGCGCCTGGTCTGGGGCGTCGCCCGTCCCGAGGTCCGCAACCTGCGGCTGCATCCGACGGGGTTCCATCGGCTGCAGGGCGTCGGACTGGAAAGCCTGCCCGGTATCCAGCCCTGACGCGGCACATCGCCCGGCGGCCGGGCGGTTCGCCGCGCGGGCCCCGCCGACCTCGTCGCGCAAGTGCGCGTCCCGCGTGCGCTGCCCCTGGCATCGGACGTGCGTTGCGGCTCCGCCGAGATGGGCACGATCGTGCGCGAGTCGCTCGTCCTGCTGCTCAAGAGCACGTCACCCGAGGTCTACTGCTTGACCTGCCTGGGCCAGGCCTTCCCCGACGTGCCCGATCTCGAGGGCGCCGTGCTGGCGCTGGTCGCCCAGGGGGCGCCGATCGAGCTGAGGCCGGGCCTCTGCTGCATCTGCCGCACGCAGCGCACCGTCGTTGGCCACCAGCAGTCCTCCCGCTGAGCCCGCCGCCGGCTTCGGCGTCCTCGTGCGTCGTTGCGCGGCGGCGTAAACTCGTGCTAGAAAAGGCGCGATTCTGACTTCCGTTCAGCCGATGCCGTCGATCGCCGAGACCGTCACCGAGATGATCCAGTGGGTGTTCCCCGAGCATGCGGGCGCGCCCGGGCAGATCCACGGAGGCCGCATGATGCAGTGGATCACCCAGGCCGGCACGATGGCCGCGGGGCGGGTCGCCCACGGCATGGTCGTGCTGGGGGCGATGGACGACATCGATTTCCTGCACGCGGTGAAGGTCGGCCAGATCGCCATCCTGCGCGCCCAGGTGGAGTACGTCGGCACCTCGTCGCTCGAGGTCGGCGTGCGGGTGTGGGGCGAGGACGTCACCACCGGCCACCGCTCGGTGACGCTGAACTCGCACCTGGTGTTCGTGCACGTGGACGAGGACGCCAAGCCGCGGCCGGTGCAGGCGCGCATCGAGCCGCGCGACGCCGCCGAGACCGCGCTGGTGGACGCCGCCCGCATCCGCCGCGAGGCGCGGCTGGCCCGTTTCGCCGACCGCGCGCGGCGCGTGACGGATACCGACACCGACGACGAGGCCCTGCAGTGGCGCTTCGAGTCGGCGCGCTCGGTGCTGCCGGAAGACGCGCTGTTCGGCAACATGATGTTCCCGGGCAAGATGCTCATGGAGGTGGACGAGGCGGGCGGCATCCTGTCGATGCGCTACTGCCGCGGCTTCGTAATGACGGCCTGCCTGGACGCCATGGACTTCTACACGCCGATCTGGAGCCACGAGGCGGTGACGTTCAAGGCCGGGCTCAATCACGTCGGCACCTCCTCGCTCGAGATCGGCGTCAAGGTGCTGGCCGAGAAGCCCTGGACCGGCGAGGTCCGCCACGCCTGCACCGCATATCTCACGTACGTGCACCTGGGCGAGGACCTGCGCCCGCGCCCGTGCCGGCCGTTCACGCCGGGCACCGAGGCCGAGCGGCGACGCTGGCAGGACGCGCTGGTCCGCCGCGACCGGCGGCTGGCGCGCGTGAAGAAGCTGAAAGCGGCTCTCGTGGCCGAACAACCGATCGAACCATAGAATTTCCTGGGGGCGTGGGGGCCATCTCGGGGCCCCCATGGACAAAAATGTCAGGGCATTCCCGGTGGTCGCAGATCAAGCGCAAGAAGGGCAAGGCCGACGTCCAGCGCGGCAAGCTGTTCTCCAAGATCCTCCGTGAGATCACCGTCGCCGCCCGGGCGGGCGGCGGCGATCCCAAGGGCAACATGCGGCTGAAGGCGGCCATGGAGTCGGCCAAGGAAGTCAACATGCCGGCCGACAACGTCAAGCGGGCGATCCAGAAGGGCACCGGCGAGCTGCCCGGCGAGTCGTACGAGGAGATCACCTACGAGGGCTACGCGGCCGGCGGTGTCGCGGTGATGGTGCAGGTACTGACCGACAACCGCAACCGCACGGCGCCGGAGATCCGGCACACGTTCGAGAAGGGCGGCGGCAACATGGGCGCCTCCGGCGCGGTCGCCTGGATGTTCGAGCGCAAGGGCGTCATCCTCGTGGACGCCGAGAAGATCGGCGAGGACGACCTGATGGCCAAGGCGCTCGACGCCGGCGCCACCGACATGCGCCGCGCCGAAAAAGTTTTCGAGATCACGACCGGCCCTGCTGAAATGGACGGCGTGCGCGACGCTCTGCTGAAGGTGGGTGTCCCCATCCTCGAGGCCCAGGTGACGTACGTGCCGCAATCGACGGTGAGGGTCGAGGGGCCGCAGGCCACGTCGCTGGTGCGCCTGATCGAGGCGCTGGAGGACTTGGACGACGTCCAGCACGTGTACGCCAACTACGACATTCCCGACGAGGTCCTCGAGGCCATCTCGGCTGCCTGACGCGGCGTCCGTCCCTCGCGTCCTCGGGATCGATCCCGGGCTGGTCGGCACCGGCTGGGCGCTGGTCGAGCCGGCCGGCGGCCGCGTCGCCGTCGTCGCCACCGGCGTCATCGCCACCGGCGCCGAGGCGCCGCTGGACGCGCGCATCCACCAGATCTACGACGAGATCAGCGACGTGCTGATCAAGCACGCGCCCTCGCTCGTCGTGCTGGAGGACCTCTACAGCGAGTACAAGTTCCCGCGCACGGCGCTGCTCATGGCCCACGCCCGCGGCGTCATCTGCCTGGCCGCGCGCCAGCGCGAGGTCGCGGTGCTGGCGCTGGCGCCGGCCGAGGTCAAGCGGGCCATCGCCGCCAACGGCGCGGCGTCCAAGAGCCAGATCCAGCTCGGCGTGCAGCGCCGGCTCGGCCTGGCGGCGGTGCCGCGGCCCTCGCACGTGGCCGACGCGCTCGCGCTGGCGCTCATCGGGCTCGGGCGGCAGGGAGGACCGCGGGCATGATCGCCACGCTCACCGGGCGGCTGCGCCGGCGGCTCGAGGACCGCGTCGTGCTGGAGGTGGCCGGCGTCGGCTACGAGGTCTACCTGCCGCCCATCGCGCTGAACGCGCTGGAGGGCGCCCCGGCCGACGCCGGCGACAAGGCGGCCGAGCTGCAGCTGGTCATCTACTATCACGCCACCCGCGACCAGCCGCGGCCGGTGCTGATCGGCTTCACGTCCGACCTCGACAAGGAGTTCTTCGAGAAGCTGATCACCGTGAAGGACATCGGGCCCATGGTCGCCGCCCGCGCGCTGGCGGCGCCGGTGGGCGAGCTGGCCGCGGCCATCGCGCGGCAGGACGAGAAGTACCTGCGGGCGCTGCCCGGCATCGGCCCGCAGAAGGCCAAGAACATCGTGGCGCAGCTGCAGGCCAAGGTCGCCAAGTTCGCGCTGGCCCGTGAGGGCGCGGTGCCGGAGCCCGTCAGCGGCGCGCCGGCCTCCGCCGACCTCGAGGGCGTGCGCGAGATGGTCTGGGAGGTGCTCGTCAAGCAGTTGGGCCACCGGCCCAGCGAGGCCTCGCAGCTCGTCACCGACGCGCTCCGCCGCCGGCCCGACTGCCTGACGGCCGAGGACCTCTTCGACGAGATCTATCGCGGCCAGGCGGCCGCCGGCGCCAAGGGGAGGCCGTGAGCGTGGCGACCGAGGACAGCCGCATGCTGAGCCGCGCGGCGGCACCCGAGGAGGTGCAGTTCGAGCGCCAGTTGCGCCCGCGGACGTTCGACGAGTACGTCGGCCAGGAGCAGGCGGTGGCCAGCCTGCGCGTGTCGGTGGAGGCGGCCCGCCGGCGCGGCGAGTGCGTGGACCACGTGCTGCTCTATGGCCCGCCCGGGCTCGGCAAGACCACGCTGGCCGGCATCATCGCCAACGAGATGGGCACGAGCCTCGTGACGACCGCCGGCCCCGCCATCGAGCGCGGCGGCGACCTCATGGGCATGCTCAGCAACCTCGGCGACAAGGACGTGTTCTTCATCGACGAGATTCACCGGCTGCCCCGCGTCGTGGAGGAGCTGCTCTACCCGGCGATGGAAGACTTCTCCGTGAACTTCGTGATGGAGAAGGGCATGCACGCCCGCTCCATCAAGCACCGGCTGGCGCCGTTCACGCTGGTCGGCGCCACCACGCGGCCCGGCATGCTGTCGGCGCCGCTGCGCGAACGCTTCGGCATCTTCCACCACCTCGACTTCTACTCGGAGGCCGAGCTCACGCGCATCGTCACCCGCTCGGCCGCGATCCTCGAGTCGCGCATCGACGCCGGCGGCGCCCGGCAGATCGCCACGCGGGCGCGGGGCACGCCGCGCATCGTCAACCGCCTGCTGCGGCGCGTGCGCGACTACGCCCAGGTCAAGCACGACGGCGTCGTCACCGAGGCCGTCGCCCGCGACGCCCTCGACCGCGAGGGCGTGGACGCCCGCGGCCTGGACAAGCTCGACCGCCGCTTCCTGGAGGCGATCATCGACATCTACGGCGGCGGCCCGGTCGGCATCGAGGCGGTGGCGGCGACCATCAACGACGACGCCGAGACGCTCTCGGAGATCGTCGAGCCCTATCTGCTGAAGATCGGCTTCATCGTCCGCGAGCCGCGCGGCCGCCGCGTGACCCGCGAGGCCTACGCGCACCTTGGCAAGCAGCTGCCGGCGGCGGGCCCGACCGGCCAGGCGGCGCTGTTCGAGTGAGCGGCGATGGCGGATCTCGGCCGCGCGCTGATCGTCCTCGGCCTCGTCATCGTCGCCGTCGGCCTGCTCC
>DASSLH010000382.1:0-6757 GCA_035689625.1 Candidatus Methylomirabilota bacterium
TCGGACACCGCGCTGGACGGACGGCAGGGCTACGCGGCGGCGTTCAGCCAGACCGCGCTGCCGGCCGACGTCTTCGACGGGCTCGGCAGCCGCTGGCAGCTGCTGGCCTCGGGCATCGCGGTCAAGCCGTACCCGTCGTGCGCGCTCACGCACTCGGCGATCGACGCGCTCCTCGAGCTGCGCGACACCCACCGGCTCACCGCCGAGCAGGTCGCCGAGGTCGAGGTCGGCGTCAACCGCGTCGTGCCCGACGTGCTGCGCCACGAGCGACCGGCGACCGGGCTCGAGCGCAAGTTCTCGATGCAGTTCTGCGCGGCGGCCGCGCTGGCGGCGGGCCGCGTGGAGATCGCCTCGTTCGAGGACGGCCCGCTCGATCCGGCGACGCGCGAGCTGATGGGTCGCGTGCGGATGGTCGTCGATCCCAAGCTGCCTGACGGCCGCGAGCAGCACGCGTGGTCGCGCGTCGCCGTGCGCCTGCGCGACGGCCGCACGCTGGCCTCGCCGCCGCGCGGCGCCGCCGGCCATCCCGACCATCCGCTGAGCGAGGCGCAGATGCATGCGAAGTTCCTGGGCTGCGCGACGCCGGTGCTCGGCCTCGCCGAGGCCGAGGGCGTCGCCGCCCAGCTCGCCCGCCTGGAGGACGTGCCCGACATCCGTGCCCTGACCTCGCGCCTGGCCACCACCCGCGACTAGGAGACCGCCCATGGGAGTGCTGGACGGAATCAAGATCCTGGAGCTCGCCCGCGTGCCGCCGGCCGAGATGCCCGGCATGATGCTCGCCGACATGGGCGCCGACGTGCTGAAGATCGACACGCCGGAGCCCGACTCGAGCCACGACGCGCAGTGGGTCCGCCGCACCATCCACGCCTTCGTCAACCGCAACAAGCGCTCGATGGCGCTCAACATGAAGGCGCCCGAGGGCCAGGCGATCTTCCGCAAGCTCGCCAGGACCGCCGATGTCATCGTCGAGGGCTTCCGGCCCGGCGTCATGGACCGGCTGGGCGCCGGCTACCAGGCGCTGCGCGCGGAGAACCCGCGGCTGATCTACTGCTCGCTGTCGGGCTTCGGCCAGGACGGGCCGTACCGCGACTATCCGGCTCACGACATGAACTACCTGTCGCTGGCCGGCGTGCTCAACCTCATTGGCGAGGCCGGCAGCAAGAAGCCGGTGATCCCCCTGAACCTGGTCGCCGACTACGCCGGCGCCAGCCTGCACGGCGCCCTCGGCATCGTGCTGGCCCTGTTCGCGCGCGAGCGCACCGGCCGCGGGCAGCACGTGGACGTCTCCTACCTCGACACGACGCTGTCCCTGCTGGCCGCCACGCCGAACATGCGCTTCTTCTTCTCCGACGGTGTCGCGCCGCGGCGGGGCGAGGGCTTCCTGGGCGGCTCCTATCCCTACTACGCGATCTACGAGACGCGCGACGGCAAGCTGCTCACGATCGGCTGCACGGAGCCGTGGCTGTGGGAGAATTTCTGCAAGGCCATCGGCCATCCCGAGTTCGCGCGCTTCGCGCGCCAGCCCGACCAGTTCGTGCGCGCGGCCAACGCCGAGGAGTCGGCGGCCCGCGAGGCCATCGAGGCCATCATCAAGACGCGCGATCGCGACGACTGGTACGAGTTCCTCGTCAAGCGCGACGTGTGCGTGGGCAAGGTCTACGACGTCGAGGAGATGGTGAAGGACCCGCAGATCAACCACCGCCAGATGATCGTGGACGTCGAGCACCCCACCCACGGGCGCGTGCGGCAGTTCGGCATCGCCATCAAGATGTCGGAGACGCCCGGCACGATCCGCTCGGCGGCGCCGCTGACGGGCGAGCACACCGAGGCGATCCTCAAGGACCTCGGCGTGGGCGCCGACGAGATCGCCGCCCTGCGAGCGCGCAAGGTCATCGAATAGCGCGCTTGCCCGAGCGCTGGCGGCAGCTGACGGTCTTGTCGCTGGCCGAGCTCCTGGCGCTCTCGCTCTGGTTCTCGGCCTCGGCGGTGTTGCCGGCGCTGCAGCGCGAGTGGGCGCTGGGCGCCGGCGGCGCCGCCGGCCTCACCGTCGCCGTCCAGCTCGGCTTCATCGCCGGCACGCTGGGCGCGGCGCTCGCCAACCTGCCCGACGTCTGGCCGGCCCGCCGCGTGATGATCGCCGGCGCGCTGCTGGGCGCCCTCGCCAACACCTGGCTCGCCCTGGCCGTGGACGGGCTGGCGGCGGCGCTGGCGCTGCGCTTCGTGACCGGCGTGGCCATGGCCGGCGCCTACCCGCCGGCGATGAAGATCATGGCGACGTGGTTCCGCGAGGGCCGCGGCCTGGCGATCGGCATCCTCATCGGCGCGCTGACCGTCGGCTCCGCGGCGCCGCACCTCATCCGCGGCGTCACCGACCTGCCCTGGCGCCAGACGCTCCTCGTCGCCTCGGCGCTGGCGCTGCTGGGCGCGGCGGTCGTCGCGCTGTTCGTGCGCGAGGGGCCGCACGCGTTTCCGGCGGCGCGCTTCGACGTGCGCATGGCCGCGGCGATCTTCCGCGAGCGCGGCCCGCGCCTGGCCTGCCTGGGCTACCTCGGCCACATGTGGGAGCTCTACGCGATGTGGGCGTGGATCGGCGTGTTCCTGGCCGAGAGCCTGCGGGTCCACGGCGGCGGCCGCTATCTCGGCGCCAACGCCAGCGCTGCCACGTTCCTGGTCATCGCCACCGGCGCGGTGGGCTGCTGGGCCGGCGGGGTGGCCTCCGATCGCTGGGGCCGCACGACGCTCACGATGCTGGCGATGGCGGCCAGCGGCGCCTGCGCGCTGCTCATCGGCGCCACCTTCGGCGGCCCGCCCGCGCTCACGCTGGCGGTGGCGGTGCTCTGGGGCATCACGGTCATCGCGGACTCGGCGCAGTTCTCCACCGCGGTGACCGAGCTCTCGCCGCCGGCCTACGTTGGCACCGCGCTCACGACGCAGACGTGCGTGGGCTTCGCGCTGACCACGCTGAGCATCTGGCTCATCCCGCCCATCGCTGCGGGTGTGGGCTGGCGCTGGGCGTTCGCGGCGCTGGCGGGCGGCCCCTTCCTCGGCGTCGTTGCGATGGCGCGGCTGCGGGCGCTGCCGGAGGCGCGGCGACTCGCCGGTGGGCGGCGATGACGGCAGCTTCGCGGCAAACGGTTGCGCCACGCGCATCGTTCGCATAAGGTGACGCGGTCATGGATCACTACGACCTGATCGTCATCGGCGCCGGGCCGGCGGGCGAGAAGGGCGCGGCCCAGGCGGCGTACTTCGGCAAGCGCGTGGCGCTCATCGAGCGCGAGCCGTACCCCGGCGGCGCCGGCATCAACACCGGCACGGTGCCGTCCAAGACGCTACGGGAGACGGCCCTCTACTTCTCCGGTCTCGGCCAGCGCGGCCTCTACGGCGTGGACTACCACGTGAAGTCGCACCTCACGGTGAAGGACTTCATGTACCGCGAGCAGGAGGTCGTGCGCTCGCTCCGGCAGGTGGTGACCGAGAACATCGTCCGCCACAAGATGGACCTCGTGCACGGCGCGGCCACGTTCGAGGACTCCCACACGGTGCGGGTGACGCAGGACGGTCAGCCCGACCGCCGGCTGCAGGGCGACATCATCCTCATCGCGACCGGCTCCGTGCCCACCCGCCCCAAGGACGTGCCGTTCAACGACCCGCGCGTGCACGACAGCGACGAGATCCTCGAGATGCAGAAGCTGCCGCGCAGCATGGCGGTCGTCGGCGCCGGCGTCATCGGCGCCGAGTACACGACGATCTTCGCCGCGCTCGGGATCAAGACGACGCTCATCGACGGCCGCGATCGGCTGCTGGGCTTCCTCGACGCCGAGATGGCCGAGCAGCTCAAGGTCCAGATGGGGCTGCTCGGCGTGGACCTGCGCCTGAAGGAGAGCGTCGCGAGCTACGCGCCCGAGCCCGACGGCGTGCGGCTCACGCTCAAGAGCGGAGGCAGCGTGCTGGTGGACCAGGTGCTGGTCGCGGCCGGGCGCGTGGCGAACGTCCGCGGCCTCGGCATCGACCGCATCGGCCTCACGCTCAACGAGCGCGGCCACATCGCGGTGAACGACTCCTACCAGACCTCGGTGCCCCACATCTACGCGGCCGGCGACATCATCGGCTTTCCCGCGCTGGCCTCGACGTCCATGGAGCAGGCCCGGGTGGCGATGGTGCAGGCCTTCGACCTGCCCAAGTACAAGACGCGGGTGGCGCCGATCTTCCCGCTGGCCGTCTACACGGTCCCCGAGGTCGCCATGGCCGGCGAGACGGAGGAGAGCTGCAAGCAGAAGAAGGTGGAATACTGCGTCGGCCGCGCCTTCTACCGCACGAACGCGCGCGGTCAGATCACCGGCGACCTCGGCGGCGAGATCAAGCTCGTCTTCCGCTATCCCGACAAGCTGCTGCTCGGCGTGCACATCATCGGCGAGATCGCGGCCGAGCTGGTCCACATCGGGCTGATGGCGCTGCAGACCGAGTGCACGATCGACATGTTCGTGAACACGGTCTTCAACTATCCCTCGCTCAGCGAGGTCTACAAGTACGCGGCGTACGACGGCCTGGGCGCCGTGCAGCGCCGCGAGTCCGCCGCCGCCGCCGGCCCCAACGACGGATAAGCCTCGGAGGGGACTTCGTCCCTAGACGGCGAGGACGGCGCCGGGGGCGAGGTGGCGGACGAGCGGGGCGCCCTGCTCGGCCAGCCAGGCCTTGGTCGAGGTGTAGCCGAAGCGGAGCGCGGCGCGGCTGGCCTCGAAGCCCATGGAGGGCCCGAAGAGCAGCTCGGTGTCGCGCGGCGGCTGCAGAAGGAAGAAAGCGGCACGCGGAAACTTCACCGCCAGCCCCGCCAGGCCCAGCTGCAGCAGGTTCTGGCTGTAGATCCGGCTGGCCTGCTCCATGATCGTGTACACGCCGCGCGCCCGCATCGAGCCGGCGCCGGCCGCCAGCCGGTTCGGCACCAGCGGGTTGATGACGAATACCACGTCGGCGCCCGCCTCGGCCGCGAGGTCCGCGTGCCCGCAGAAGCCGACGCCGCCGTCCACGTAGTCGCGCCCGCCGATCGTGTACGGATCGAAGAACCCCGGGATCGCCGAGGACGCCGCCACCGCGTCGCTGATCGGCACCGAGGCCAGCTCGCCGGCGCCGAAGACCACCCTCTCCGCCGTGTTGAGGTCGACGGCCGGAATCAGCAGCGGCCGTGCCAGGTCCGCGAACGCGTTGCTGTGGCCGCGCGAGGCCAGGCCCAGGCGAATGAAGCGCTCCAGCGCCGCCAGCGTGAAGAACCCCGGCGGCAGCTCGCGCTCGGCGGCGGCCAGCTCGTCGGGCAGGCAGCGGCCACCGCGCAGCACGTGCTTGCCGATGACCCACATGAAGCGGCCGAACCGGGTGGCGGCCAGGCGGAAGGCGTCGCCGGCGAACAGCACCCCGCGCCGCATGTTGAGCGGGTCGTCCACGTCCTCGTCGAGGATCCGGTAGATTTCCTTGGCGCGGATGCCGCTGGCCAGGAGCGAGGCGACGACCGAGCCGGCGCTGCAGCCGACGTAGACGTCGAAGCCGGAGCCGCTGCCGTTGAGGCGCTCCTCCAGCGCGGTCATGGCGCCGACCTCGTACATCCCTCCGACGACACCGCCGCCGGCGAGGGCAAGAGCATAACGCGGGCGCTGCTGCGGCCGCCGCCGCCAGAAGCCCATGGCGCGATGCACGATTTGCATCGATCTCATGTCAAAGCAAGAACCCCGCCAGAGTCGTCAGGTCCGCATAAACCCGTGCAAACCATTGCACGCCGTGCGATGCGGCTGGTCGAGAAACAGGCAGACGGCCTGACAAGTTTCTGGCCGGAATTGCCACCCCGGTGCCGTATCGGCGCGGCGCGAGGAGTGGAATCCCGCCGCGCTGGCGGGCAGTCTAACCCAACATGGCCATCAGCGTGCGATACGCGAGCGAGCGAGGTCACGGCGAGCACGGCTGGCTGGACACCTGGCACACGTTCTCGTTCGCCGACTACTACGATCCGCGCTTCATGGGCTTCCGGGTCCTGCGCGTGATCAACGACGACACTGTCGCGCCGGGCAAGGGCTTCCCGACCCACGCGCATCGCGACATGGAGATCATCTCTTACGTGCTGGAGGGCGCGCTCGCCCATCGCGACAGCCTGGGCACCGGCTCGGTGATCCGGCCCGGCGACGTGCAGCGCATGAGCGCCGGTACCGGCGTGCGCCACAGCGAGTTCAACGCCTCGGTCGGCGAGCCCGTGCACTTCCTGCAGATCTGGATCGAGCCGGCGGTCGGCGGGGTGGCGCCCGGCTACGAGCAGAAGACCTTCACCGACGACGACAAGCGCGGCCGCCTGCGCCTGGTCGCCTCGCCGGACGGCGCCAAGGGCTCGGTCACGCTCAACCAGGACGCGCGTGTGTACGCCACGCGCCTGGCGGACGGCGTCGAGGTTACCCACCGGCTGGCGCCCGGCCGGCACGCCTGGCTGCACGTCGCCCGCGGCGCGCTGCGTCTCGGCGGCCAGCGCCTGGCCCAGGGCGACGGCGCGGCCATCAGCGGCGAATCGGCGGTCACGCTCACCGGCGACACCGACGCCGAAGCGCTGCTCTTCGATCTCCCCTAGCGGGTCTCCGAGGGCCGTCGCGGCTCCGCCGCGGCGACCCGAGCGGTGGGGAGCCTGGGGGCCATCTCGGGACCTCCGCCTCCCGTCAGAAAGTCGAAGTCGCAGCCGAGGTCGGCCTGCAGCACGTGCTCGGCGTACAGCCGCCGGTAGCCGCGCGCG
>DASSLH010000383.1:0-4248 GCA_035689625.1 Candidatus Methylomirabilota bacterium
GGCACGCCCTCGACGGCGAGCAGGTGCTCCTTGAGGTTCACGCGGTTGCCCGCGTAGCCGACGAGGTCACCGCCGACACCGACGATGCGATGGCAGGGCACGACGATCGGCACCGGGTTGTGGCGCAGCGCCTGGGCCACCGCCCGCACCGCGCTCGGCTTGCCGACCTCCCCGGCGATACCGGTGTAGGAGGACACCGCGCCGTACGGCACCGCGGCGGTTGCCCGCAGCACGGCCCGCTCGAAGTCGCTGCGCGCGAAGCGCAGATCGAGCGGCCACTCCAGCCGTGTGCGGCGGCCGGCCAGGTAGTCGAGCAGCTCGCCGTGCAGCCGCTCGAGTGCGCCGCCGTCCTCGCGCGTCTCCACGTCCTCGGCCCGGAACAGCCGCGAGCCGCGCACGCCCTCGCGGCCCAGGTACTCGACGAGCGCCACGCCGTGCTCGGAGGCGGCGAGCAGGATCGGGCCCAGCGGCGAGGGGAAGACGCGGTAGCTCACCAGGCGCGACCTGAGATCGGCCAGGCGCGCCAGCAGCCGCTGGCGGGCGGCCTCGCCGTCCTCGCCGGCCGGCGTGCGGCCGCGCAGCGTGCTGACGACGGCGTCCACGGCGCGGTAGCGCGCGAAGTCGTCGCGGCACGGCGCGCAGTCCGCCACGTGCGCCTGCACGCGCTCGCTCGTCCGCGCCCCGGCCTCGCCGGTCGCGGCGGCGATCAGATCGGGCTCGATCTCGACACAGACCCTGGGCTTGCTCATCGCGTGGGCTCCATCGTGGGCAGGACGTGACCGTTCAGCGTGGTGCGGATCTTGCGCAGCGCCTGGAAGACGTGGGCGCGCGCGCTGTCCGGCGAGCAGTCCAGGCTCCGCCCGATGACGTCGTACTCGAGCTCGTGCAGCTTGCGCAGCGTGAAGGCCAGCCGCTGCTTGAGCGGCAGCCGCCGGATGGCGTGCTCGGCGAGGCTGCGCACCTCGCCGGCCACCACCTGCTCCTCGGGGCCGTCCACCTCGGTCTCGCGCCGGGTGGCCCGCACAGTGTCGTGGGCGGCGCGCCGGCGCTTCTCGGAGCGCACGTGGTTGCGGAAGACGTTCGTGGCGATCGTGAACAGCCAGGCCCGCACGTTGGCGTCGGCACCCAGCCGCTCCCGCGCGCGATAGGCGCGCAGGAACGTCTCCTGCGAGAGGTCGTCGGCCTCGGCGGCGCGCATGGTCAAGCGTCGCAGATAGCGATAGATCTCGCCGTGATGGGCCGTTACGACGGCCTCGAAGTCGGCCTCGGCCAGCATCAGACTCTCTCCCATCACCCCATGAGACACCGCGGGGACCCCGCCGTGAAATGCGCCGTCCCGGCCCTCAGCGCCATCCCAGCTCCCGACGGTGCTCCTCCAGATGGCGGCGGGCAGCCGCCTCGCTGGCCGGGTCGAGCCAACGCACCTGGCCCAGCCGGGCCAGCGCCGCCCGCAGGTGCACGGGGTCAACCGCGCCCGTCTGGTCGTGGTGCGGCAGGTGGCGGACGCGGCGGCCGTCCAGCGCCACCTCGATGGCGGCGAAGGCCGAGTCCGGCAGGCCGGCCAGCTGGCCCGCCGACCAGTGCTCGGCGCCGGCCGCGCCCAGGGGCACCAGCACCATCAGCAGCGCCGACAGCGGGACTCGCATACCGGACAGCAGTAGCCCGCGGGTCGCGGCCCGTCAATGCCGGGATGAGGTGACAGGAAAGTTGACGAGACGGCGGCCTTGCCCGTAGCGTGTAGGCATCGCTACTGGATTCCGGCCGCGACTTGCTGGCTCTCTTCTCCTGCTGCTACTCCTGTTCTCGGCATCGGTCGGTGCGGCCGAGCCCTATCTGGCCGGCTTCGTCGGGGCGGCCGTGACCGAGGACAAGGACCTGAACACGCGGCTGCTGCTCAACGACACGATCTCCGTCGTCGACGGCAACGCGCGCGACCTGAAGTTCGACACCTCGCTCCTCTACGGCGGCAAGGTCGGCTACTTCTTCGAGCCCTTGCTGCTGGGCGGCAACCTCGGCCTCGAGGCCGAGGCGTTTCACTTCGATCCCGACGTCCACCAGCAGAGCAGCCGATTCGTGGGCGGCCTCGGCGGCGCTCCTGCCGACCGGCTGATCCGCGTGCAGCACGCCGACATCGAAATCACGGCGGCCGCACTGAACCTGCTCTACCGTGTGCCGCTGCTGGTCACCGACGCGCGCCCGCGCGGCTGGCTGCAACCCTACGCGGGCGTCGGCCTGGCCGTCCTGATGGCCGAGCTGTCCACGACCACCACGCCCTTCGACGTCAACAAGGCGATCAAAGCCAAAGACGTGCAGCCGGCGCTGCAGGTGCTGGGCGGCGTGCGAGCGTTCCTCACGCCCCACGTGGCGGTGTTCCTCGAGTACCGGTTCCTGCAGAGCCGGACGTTCACGTTCGATTTCAAGGAGCCAGGCACCATCGGCGGCGGGCCGTTCGTGGAGACCGCCCGGGACCGCGCCGATGTGACTTCGCACCAGCTCAGTATCGGTATCGGCCTGCACTGGTAGCGCGGCCGTATACTGTGGCCATGATCGATCCCATCACGGTCTCCGTCCTCACGCACCGCTTCGAGGCCATCGTGCAGGAGATGGGCGAGGCGATGCTGCGCACCGCCTACTCGCAGATCCTCAACTCCAGCCGCGATTTTTCGACGGCGATCTGCGACGACCAGGCCCGGCTGGTGGCCCAGGCCGAGCACGTGCCGATCCACGTGGGCGCCATCCCGTGGGCGGTCGCGTCCGTGCGTGACGCCTTCACCGGCCGCATCCGCCCCGGCGACGTCTTCCTGCTGAACGATCCCTATCACGGCAACAACCACCTGCCCGACCTGACGGCGTTCGTGCCGGTGTTCGTCGAGGACCGTGTGGCGTTCTGGTCCATCAACCGCGCGCACCAGAGCGATATCGGCGGCTCCACGCACGGCGCCTACAACCCGGGGGCGACGGAGATCTGGCAGGAGGGCATCCGCATCACGCCGCTCAAGCTCTACGATGCCGGCGTGCTGCGCGACGACGTGCTGCAGATGATCGCGACCAACGTGCGCCACCCGCACGACTTCATGGGCGACCTGCGGGCGATGATCGGCTCGGCGCGCGTGGGCGAGCGCCGCCTGCTGGCGCTGGTGGGCCAGTACGGCGCCAAGACGGTGCTGGGCGCGGTGGACGAGATCCTCGACAGCGCCGAGCGCCAGGCGCGGGCCTGCGTGCGGACGTGGAAGGACGGCGTCTACCGGGGCGTGTCGGTGCTCGACGACGACGGCCACGGCGCCACCGACATCGCGATCCGCGCCACCGTCACCAAGAAGGGCGACGGGGTGGTGATCGACCTCAGCGCCTCGGCGCCGCAGGTCACCGGCTTCGTGAACTCAGCCTTCCCCAACACGATGTCGGCCGTGCACATGGCCTTCGCCTATCTCATCGACCCGCGCACGCCGAAGAACTCCGGCACCTTCCGGCCGGTCAAGGTGATCGCCAAGCCCGGCACGATCGTGAACCCGCGGCCGCCGGCCCCGGTGACGCTGTCCACCAACCACTGCGCCCAGGACATCGCCGAGGCGATCATCAAGGCGCTGGCGCCGGCGGCGCCCGAGCGCGCGATCGCCGGCTGGGGCCGGCGCTTCCGCATCGCGATCAAGGGCGTCAACCCGCGCACGAAGCGGCCCTTCATCTGGCACATGTTCCACGCGCGTCCGGGCGGCGGCGCCACCACGGCCGGCGACGGCTGGGAGACGGCGGGCGAGGGACAGGCCGCCGGCGGCATCAAGTTCGGCAGCGTCGAGGTCGCCGAGGTGCGCTTTCCGCTCACGTTCGAGCACCACGAGTTCCGCGCGGACTCCGGCGGCGACGGCCGCCATCGCGGCGGCGTGGGCGCGGTCCTTCGCCTGCGCGTGGACATCACCGAGCCGGCGGTGGCCAACACGGCTGGCGACGGCGTGCGCCACGCGCCCTACGGGCTGCTCGGCGGCCGGGACGGCCTGCCCCATCGCTACCGGCTGCGCTCGCGCGGCGGCAGGACGCGCGTGCTGCGCACGAAGGAAGTCGGCATCCCGGTGCGTCCCGGCGACGTGTTCCTCGTCGAGTCCTCGGGCGGCGGCGGCTACGGCCCGCCCGGGCGGCGCCCGCGCGAGGCGCGCGAGCGCGATCGCGCCAACGGCGTCGCGACGCGCCGTGGCTGACGAGCTGCTGGCCGGCGTCCGCGAGCGCGGCCGCGCCAACCTCTTCTGGCGCTATCTC
>DASSLH010000384.1:0-9969 GCA_035689625.1 Candidatus Methylomirabilota bacterium
CGCTCGGCGAGGTGGACCTCGTGATCGACCATCACCCCGAGGACACGCCGGCCCGCGCGCGATTGCGCGACGTGCGGCCGACCTACGGGGCCACGTCCACGATCCTCACCGAGTACCTGCGCGCGGCCGACGTGAAGATCCGCGAGCGGCTCGCCACCGCGCTGCTGTACGGCATCAAGACCGACACGCTGCACCTCGAGCGCGGCGCCACCCGTGCCGACATGCAGGCCTTCGCGTTCCTGCACGGCCTGGCCAACCACAACGTGCTGCGCCGCATCGAGCGTCCCGACCTGCCGGAGGCCGCGCTCGACGTGCTCGCGCGCGGCATCGCCGGCCGCCGCCTGCTCGACGGCGTGATGTTCGCCCACCTCGGGCCGGTCGCCTACCCCGAGCTCATCGCGCAGTTCGCCGATCTCTTCCTGCAGGTCGAGGGCGCCGAGTGGTCGGTGGTGTCCGGCCGCGTGCAACAGGAGTTGCACATATCGGTGCGCAACGTGGGCTACGTGCGGGCGGCCGGCGACGTCGTGCGGGAGGCATTCGGCGACCTGGGGGGCGCCGGCGGCCATCGCTCGATGGCCAAGGCCGTCGTGCGGCTACGCGACTGGAGGGCGGCCGGCCTGCCGGGCGGCGAGCGCGAGGTGGCCGACACGATCGTCGCGCGCTTCCTGGCCGCGCGCCGGGGCGCGCGCCCCTGAGCCCGTGGCCACGCGCGGGCGCGTCAGTGGCCCCATCCTTGCTCGGTCAGACCGGGATGGAGCGCCGACCGGCGTCGCCTCGAGGCCCTTGGCAACGTTGGAGGGCAGGCAGTAGAATACCGCGGCACCTCAAGATCCCAGGCCTCCAGACCGGCCTCAATTCCAAATCGCTGGAGGGGTAGACGTGGACGTAGCGTTGGAGAAGAGGCAGGTCGAGCGCGCGTACGACTTCTACGCACCGGTGTACGACTTCATCTTCGACTGGATCTTCGCCCCCGGCCGCCAGGCGGCCATCACGCAGCTCGGCCTCACGCCGAGCGACACGATCCTCGAAGTCGGCATCGGCACCGGGCTGAACCTGCCGCTGTATCCCGCCTCCTGCCGGCTGACCGGCATCGACCTCTCGCAGGAGATGCTCGACAAGGCCGTCGAGCGCGCGCAGAAGCTGGCGATGCCCAGCGTCGTGCTCAAGGTCATGGACGCCACCTCGCTCGACTTCGCGGACAACGAGTTCGACAAGGCAGTGGCGACCTACACGATCTCGGCCGTGCCCGACCCGGTGGCGGTGCTGCGTGAGATGCGGCGCGTGGTCAAGCCGGGCGGCGCGCTGGTGATCCTCAACCACTTCCGCAGCGAGCGCCGTCTCACCGGCCACTTCGAGGACCTGGTGGCGCCGGTGTGCACGCGCCTGGGCTGGAAGTCGAACCTGCCGATGACGCCGCTGCTGGAGCAGGTCGGGCTGACGCCGGAGCTCATCGTCAAGGTGAACCTCTTCAACGGGTGGCGCCTTGTGAAGTGCGTCAACCGGAAGTAGCCCGGCTCCTCCTCCTCGTCCTCGCGGTCGTCGCCGTCGCTCCCGTCGTGCAGACGGCCGGCGGTCTGCTCGTCGCCGGCGCCTTCCTCGTCGAGTTCCTCACCGGCGGCGCCCATCGCCCCCTGTCCGCGCTGACCGCGGCGCCGGAGCGCGTGCCGCTCGACGTCACCGGCGCGACCGTCGATCGCTGGAGCCGCGGCGGCGGCGTGCCGCTGGTGCTCGTGCACGGCTACGCCCCGCAGGGCAAGGACGATCCACGCGTGCAGGAGGCGGCGGCGCTGCTGGCGCGCGCCGGCTTCGACGTCGCGGTGCCGACCATTCCCGGCCTCACGCGCGGGCGGCTGCGTCCCGACGACGTGCGCCCGGTCGTCGCCACGCTGGCCGCGCGCTCGCGGCCGACCGTGATGATCGGTGTGAGCGTGGGCGCCGGCCCCGCGCTGCTGGCCGCCGCCGAGCCGGCCGTGCGCGCGCGCGTGCGCACGGTGCTCACGCTGGGCGGCTACGCCTCGGCGCCGGAGCTGCTGCGCTTCTTCCTCACCGGCGATTACGCGTGGGACGGCGTGCGCGGCCGCGTCGTGCACGAGCCGGCCGTCGTGCGCGCGTTCATCGAGGCCAATGCCGACCTGCTCGACACGCCGGCGCGCGACGCGCTCGCCGATCCGCGCCGGGCGGCGGCGATCCTCGCCCAGCCGCCGCCGCGCGTGGCCGACCTGCTCGCGCGGCTGTCGCCGGAGCGCGTGGCGCGCGAGATCTCCGCGCGCCTCGTGCTCGTGCACGGCGTGGACGATCCGGCGGTGCCGTACACCGAGAGCCTGCGCCTGGCCGCCGCGCGCCCGGAGCGCACGCGGCTCGTCCTCGTGCACGTGCTCGAGCACGTCGAGGCCGGACGCCGCGGACCGCGGCTGGCGGCGCTGCGCGAGTTCGCCGCGCTGCTGCTCGTCGTCTACGGACTCGCCCACCCCGCCTGAGCGCGCGCCCGCCGGATGATTCATGATCGCGTCGTGACGCTCTGGCTGAGCGCTCCCTGGCCGCCGCGACGCCGGCGTGTCTCGTAAGTGGCCGTCGGGCCACACCTGCAGGTCTGGCTGGCTCCTTGCTTGTGTGACGGTTGCCCGAAGACCGACCCCGGACCGTGGAGGGACACTATGAAGGGCACCAGCATCGCAGTGATGGCCGGATCAGCCGTGCTCGCCGTCCTGGCGCTCGCCTCACCGGCGCCGGCGCAGGCGCCCAGGGCGGGCGTCGTCACGACGCTGCAGGGCACCGCGAGCGTAGCGCGCCAGGCCGCGCCCGAGAGCGCGCCGCTGCGCGCGCGCGACGACGTGTTCGTTCACGATCGCATCAGCACCGGCGACCAGTCGCTCGCGCGGATCCTGCTCGGCGGCAAGGCCGTCGTCACGGTGCGCGAGCATTCCCGGCTGACGATCACCGAGAGCGCCTCGACGTCCACCATCGACATCGCCAGCGGCCGCATCGCGCTGGTGGTGGACAAGAGCCGCATCCAGGCCGGCGAGTCGGTGCAGATCAGGACGCCCAACGCGGTAGCCGCCATCCGTGGCACGGTGGTCATCACCGAGGTCGAGGCCGGCGCGGCCGGCGCCCGCTCGAGCTTCACGCTGCTGACCGGCGTCGTGGACGTCTCGCTGCTCGACGCCGCCGGCCAGCCGACCGGCCGGGCCGTG
Organism: Candidatus Methylomirabilota bacterium; assembly: GCA_035689625.1. Lineage (GTDB taxonomy): Bacteria > Methylomirabilota > Methylomirabilia > Rokubacteriales > CSP1-6 > AR5. Next base: position 3,192 of record DASSLH010000384.1, read on the forward strand.
ACGCTGAATCCGCTGCAGAGCGTCGGCGTGGTCGGCTTCACGCCGCCGGGCCAGCCGCACTCGATCAGCCGGGGCGAGGCCGACGCGATCGCATCGGACTACAAGGTCGGCCTCAAGCAGCCGCCGCCGGCCGTCCTCGGTGGGATCAACGACGCGCAGGTCGGCGAAGCGGTCCGGCACGCCGGCGAGCTCACCGGCGACAGCAGAGGCAAGGACGACGGCAAGGGCGGCGACACCGCCGACAGCAAGTCGTCGAAGAAGGACAAACTCGCGGATCAGGGCATCGGTGGCGCCGGCCCCGTGCTCGGCGACAACCGCGACTTCGGCCGCCGCGCGCACGGCCCGGGCGGCACCAACAGCGGCTCGGGCAACGGCGGCAGCCCGATCGCCGGGGGCGGGGCCGGCGGCGGCGACGTCAGCGGTGACGATGTCCGCAACGCCGGCGGTCTCGCTGGCAGTGGCAACGGCGGCGGCGGTGGCAACGGCAGCAACGGCCACGGCCACGGCCGGTAAGCGCAGCCCCCGGCTCCTCCTCCCCACGAGCCTCCCGGACGACCGGGAGGCTCGTGCCGTTTCGTCCACGTCCATCGAGCCCCCCATTGACTGGGCCCGGCGCCCTGGGCATGATCGGTGCGCCGCCGACGGACCGCGAGCCGGGCAGAACGCCGTACGCGCCCGAGGAGCGGCGGCGAGATGGGCGATCGAAGCGCGGTGAGGCGGGCGGCGGACGAGACGGAAGTCGCGGAAATCGCGGTCCTGCTCCCACCCCAGCAAGCTGGCAGGTTGTTTGCCAAGCCACCCCGGCGATCACCCGTAGTTCCCGATGGTCGAGTTCATCGAGGAGGTCGCATGAGGGAGACGAGAACGCTGCTCACGGGATCGAGCTTGGTCCTCGCCGTCGCGCTCGCGCTGCCGGTGACGGCATCGGCGCAGGCGGGCAAGAGCGCCGGCGTCGTCACGACGCTGCAGGGCGAGGCGCTGGTGACCCGGGTCTCGACGACGCAGCCGGCGCCGCTGACGCTGCCGCTCAAGTTCAAGGAGGACGTCTACGCCCAGGACCGCGTGACGACCGGTGACCGGTCGCTCGTGCGCATCCTCCTCGGCGGCAAGGCCGTCGTCACGGTGCGCGAGCACTCCGCGCTGACGATCACCGAGACGCCGGACGCCGCGACGGTCTCCGTCAGTGCCGGCACGATCGCGCTGGCCGTGGCCAAGGAGCGCATGAGGCCGGGTGAGCGCATCGACGTGCGCACGCCCAACGCGGTGGCCGGCGTGCGCGGCACCGTGCTGATCACCGAGGTCACCGAGACCCAAACGCCGTTGGGCCCGCAGGCCGACTCGCGCTTCACGCTGATCACCGGCGTGGTGGACGTCTCGCTGCTCGACCCCACCGGCCGGCGCACCGGCTCGCCGTTCACGCTCAACGCGCTGCAGACGCTCGGGGTGACGGGCTTCACGCTGCCCTCAGGGGCGCGCAATATCACCCGTGCTCAGGCACAGAGCATCGCCAACAGCTTTCGGGCAAATCTCAAGGAGCCGCCGACGGGATCAACTCAGCTGATCACCGAGCGTCACGTCGAGCAGGTCACCAATACGAGTACGGTGTCGGGGGGAACCGGCGGCGGTGGCGGCGTAAGCGACCCGTTCAAGACGCTCGTCTCGCAAACGATCACGAACCCCGCGACGCGCACCGTGAGCGGTGACGATACGAGAAACGGCAGCAACCATAATCCTGCCACGCAAGCGACGGCGGCGCCGCCGCCACCTCCTCCGCCGCCGAGCTGCGACTGCCTGACCGAGGGCCGCTCGGCATCCAGGATCTTCGGTACGCGCCGCTGAGGCCATGCGCCTGAAGTGACGCGTCCGACGGGACGGATCCGGAGGCTCGGATCCGCCCCGAGGATCTCGCGGGGCCACCGCGGCCCCGAGCGGCCTCAGTACTGCCAGGTGAAGTAGATCGCGGCGTAGTTGCGGGTGTAGCTGAACGAGTTGATGTTGGAGTCCACGATCTTGTTCGTGTACTCGCCGGTCACGAAGAACGACTGATCCCTCACGAACCAGGGCAGCGGCACCTCGGCGCGCACCGTGTTCGTGAACTCCTTGTCCGAGCGCTCGCGCGCGCCGGGCTCGTCGGGCGGCAGGAACGCGTTGCGGTGCAGGTAGTCGCGGTAGTGCAGGTCGAAGTCGTAGGTCAGCCGGACGTCGCGCCACGGCAGGGTGTACTGGCCGCCCAGCAGGAAGCGGTAGCCATGGTAAGCGAAGTCGCTGCCGCGCGTGTCGTCGTAGTCGTACTGAAAGCCGCCCTTGATGTAGTGGCGGTCGCGCTGGAAGCGCACGAAGTGCGTGAAGCCGAACAGGTAGTTGATCGCGTCCTGGAACTCCTCGGTCGGCAGCGGCCGCTTCTCGTTGTACTCCTTGACCTCCAGGCGCGCCTGGATGTTCGTCAGGTGCTGGGCGCTCTCCACGATCGCCAGGTACGTCGAGGTCGAGTAGCGCTGGACGAGCTCGCGATACCCGAGCGTGAGATAGTCGTACGCGAAGTTGACGCCGGCCTGCGTCGGCAGCTCGAACAGCGTGGCGCGGTGGGCCAGCCGCACGACGGCCGAGTAGTCGTCGATGTCGAACGACGGCAGCGTGTTGTTGTGGGTGCCGAAGAACGACAGGCCGGCGGTGCCGGTCCAGGCGCCCTGGCGTAGCCAGTCGTACTCGGCGCCGACCGACAGCAGCTCGCCGAACGTGCGCCGGTTGTTCTGCCGGGCCAGCTGCACGGCGGGGTCGTGCGACTTCTGGTTCGGCTCGGCCGCCGCGTTGTCGTCGAAGAAGCCGCCCAGCTTGACCTCGGCCCGGAAGCGCCGGCTCGTCTCTCGCGCGCTGGCGATGGCGCTCTTGAGCCGCTCGGCCGGCCCGGTCAGCGGCGACGCCGGCTGCAGCCGGCCGATCTGCGAGATCTCGGCCTCGGCCTGCGAGGCCAGGCCCAGCTCCTTCAGCGACAGGCCGGCGTAGAGGCGGGTGAGGTCGGCGACCGTCGGGTCGGCGGTGCGGGCCACCCGGAACGCGCGCAGCGCGTCCTGGTAGTCACCGCGGCGGTAGCGCAGGTAGCCGACGTAGTAGCCGAGCGAGTCCAGCGTCGGGTCGCGCTCGAACGCCTGCTCCAGGTACGGCCGCGCCTTGTCGTACCGCTCGAGCGCGAAGTAGGCGAGGCCGATCTGATAGGCGATCGAGGTGTCGTCGGGCGCCTTCTGCCGGGCCGGCTCCAGGTACTTCAGCGCCTCGGCCGGCTGGCGCTTGCCCATGTAGGCCACGCCCGTGTAGTAGAGCGCCTCGACGTGCTCCGGCTCCTTGGCGAGGGCCTGGCGCAGCAGCGCGAGCGCCTCGTCCCACTGCTTGTCCTCGATCTTCAGCGTGGCCTCGGCCACGTACACGTCGGCGTCGGTCAGCTGGGCAGCCGCCGGCGCCGGCGTCGCCAGCCCGCCGGCGAGCGGCGCGACGGCCAGGAGGACCGCGAGGGCAACACCTCGACTCAGGGTCACGGGGTAGCGCTCCTTCCCTCGGATGCGCCGGGACGATGCACGCCCCAGGCGGCCAGCTTCACGAGCACGGTGTTGCGATGCACGCCCAGCAGCCGGGCGGCCCGGGTCACGTTCCACTGCGCGCGCTCCAGCGAGCGCAGCACGTACTGGCGCTCGAACTGATCGCAGGCCTCGCGCAGCGGCAGGGCGTCGCCGCCCAGCAGCGTGACCGTCTCCGGCATGGCGACGTCGAGCGGCACGTCCTGCAGGTGCAACACGCTGTCGCGGGCGAGCACGACCGCCCGCTGGATGACGTTCTCCAGCTCGCGCACGTTGCCCGGCCACCCGTAGCGCGTGAGCGCGGCCATCGCCGCCGCCGACACGCCGCGCACGTCGCGGTGGCAGTCGCGGGCGAACTTGCGCACGAAGTGCTCGACCAGCCGCGGAACGTCCTCGCGACGCTCGCGCAGCGGCGGCACGTGAATCGGCACCACGTTCAGGCGGTAGTAGAGGTCCTCCCGGAACGTCCGCTCGCGCACTGCCTGGCGGAGGTTGACGTTGGTGGCCGCCAGCACGCGGACGTCCACCGGCACCGCCCGGGCGCCGCCCAGGCGCTCGACCTCGCGCTCCTGCAGCGCGCGCAGCAGCTTCGTCTGCAGATCCAGGCGCAGCGAGCCGATCTCGTCCAGGAAGATCGTGCCGCCGTGGGCCAGCTCGAACTTCCCGAGCCGGCGCGCGTGGGCGCCGGTGAACGCGCCCTTCTCGTGGCCGAACAGCTCGGACTCGATGAGCGTGTCGGGGATGGCGGCGACGTTGACGGCGACGAACGGCTGCCCGCGCCGGTCGCTGCGCGCGTGGATCGCGCGCGCCACCAGCTCCTTGCCGGTGCCGCTCTCGCCGGTGATCAGCACCGTCGTGGGCGTGGTGGCGATCTGGGTCACCAGCTGGTAGATGCGTACCATCTCCGGTTGACGGCCGACCAGCCCCTCGAAGCCATCGGGCGTCTCGATGCCGGCCGGCGTGAGCGCCGACTGCAGGCAGAGCACCTGGCGCTCGAGCGCGCGCTTGTCGAGCGCGCGCTGCACGAGCATCAGGATGTCGTCCACGTCGAACGGCTTGGTGATGTAGTCCCAGGCGCCGCGCTTGAGCGCCTCCACGGCGGTACGCACGTCGTGCACGGCGGTAGCCAGCACGACGACCGTGGAGGGGTCGGCGGCCTTCACGCGCGGCAGCACGTCGATGCCCGGCTCGCCCGGCATGCGCTGATCCAGCATCACCAGGTCGACGTCGCGCTCCTGCAGCACCTGCAGCGCGGCGCCACCGTCCTCGGCCTCCAGCACCTCGCAGGTGCCCTCGAGGATGGCGCGGATGGAGGCGCGCACGCCCTCCTCGTCGTCCACGACCAGGACGGTCCCGCGCCGTGACAGCGTCGGCGTCTCGGGCAGCTCGGCGGTCATCATCATCGCGCGGCCTCCCGCTCGAGGACGACGTACTGGTTCTGGGTGCCGCCCGGCCGGTGGACCCACAGGAGCACCGAGCGGCCGGCCGGCACCGCGGCCAGCGCGCGCTGCAGCCCGGGCGCGTCGCGCACCGGCTGGCGGTCGACCTCGAGAATGACGTCGCCGCGGCGCAGGCCGGCGCGGTCGGCGGGGCCGCCGGCAGCGACGTCGGTCACGAGCAGGCCCTCGGTGAACGGCAGGTTCAGCCGCGCGGCGGTGTCGGCCGAGAGCGCCTCCACCTGCAGGCCGAAGCCGTCGGGGCCGCTCTCGGCACCGACCGCCACCGGCTCCTCGCTGGGCATCTCGCCCACGTGCACGCTGAGGCGCTGGGCGGCGCGGTCGCGGACGACGACGACGACGACGTCCTGGCCGGGCGCGACGTTGGCGATGCGGCGCTGCAGCTCGGGTACCTCGCGGATCTTGGCGCCGTTGAGCTCGACGATCACGTCGCCCGGGCGCAGGCCGGCGCTCTCGGCCGGTCCGCCCTTCATGACGTCGGCCACGAGCACGCCCTCCCGCTCGCGCACGCCGAAGCTGCCGGCCAGCTCGTCGGTAACGTCCTGGATGGCGATGCCCAGCCAGCCGCGCACCACGCGGCCCCTGGCGATGAGCTGCGCCATGACATTCTTGGCCTCGTTGATCGGGATCGAGAAGCCGATGCCCTGCCCGGCGGCGACGATCGCGGTGTTGATGCCGATCACGCGGCCGTCGAGGTTCAGGAGGGGCCCGCCGGAGTTGCCCGGGTTGATCGAGGCGTCGGTCTGGATGAAGTTCTCGTAGGTCGCCACGCCCACGCGCGTGCGCGCCGTCGCCGAGACGATGCCGACGGTCACGGTGCGGTCCAGGCCGAACGGGTTGCCGATCGCCACCACCCACTGGCCGACGCGCAGCTTGTCGGAGTCGCCGAGCTCGGCAGCGGGCAGCGGGCCCGGCGCCGAGACCTTGAGGACGGCGAGGTCGGTCTTGGGGTCACGCCCCACGAGCGTCGCCGGGAACTTCCGGGAGTCGGAGAGACGCACGGTGATGTCCTGAGCGTTTTCGATGACGTGATTGTTCGTCAAGATGTATCCGGCGCGATCCACGAGCACGCCGGAGCCGCTGGCGCGCGGCTCCTCGCGCGGCCGGCGCTTGAAGTAGCGCTCGTAGAACTCGTCGCCGAAGTAGTCCCGGAAGCGCTCGGGATCGTCACCGGAGCCGGGCGCCGGGCGCTTGGGCACCGTGCTCACGTTGACGACGACCGGCGTGGCCTTGTCGGCCACCGCGCTGAAGGCCTCTTCCATGGCCTGCAGGACCGCCCGGGCGTCGATCTTGGGGGCGGCGGACGGCCTGGGGGCCGGCTGGCGCTTGTCGCTGGCCGCGGACGAGGTGGCGGTGCCCGCGGCGGGGGGCCGGGACTGGGCCCACGCCGGCGGCGCCACGATGACCAAAAGGAACAGCGCGACGGCCGTTTTCATCGAGGGTCCGGAGCCGCATTTTAACCGGCCGACGCCGGTTTACGCCAGAGGGATCAGGCGGATCTCGACGACCTGACGCGTCTGCGCGCTGATCGGGGCGGCGGCGCCGCGCCGCAGGCCGACCACCCACAAGATCTCGCGGCCGTCCTCGAGCACCGGCAGCCGGTTGCGGTCCCAGCGCGGCACGCCCGCGTCGATCAGCAGTGACTTGAGGCGGCGCTCGCCGCCGCCGAACGCCTGCAGGCGGTCGCCGGCGCGGCGCGCGCGTACCGTGAGGGTGACGGGGAGCGCGGCGGCGTCGAATGCGGCGACGTCG
>DASSLH010000385.1:0-8368 GCA_035689625.1 Candidatus Methylomirabilota bacterium
CTCGACTCGCCGGCGCTCGCCGCGCTGCTCGACGACGCCGCCTCGGCGCTCACGCGCGCCGTGCGCGCCGACCTCGCCGGCCCGCGCTCGGAGCTGGTGGCCTGGCTGGCCGACTGGCTCGAGCGCGCGCGCCTGGCCCTCATCGCCGACGCCGCGCTGCGGCGCGACATCGACGCCTGGGCCAAGCGCCACGCCACCGAGCTGCTGGAGCGGCACCACGCGCGGCTGGCGGCGTTCATCGAGAACGGCGTGCGCGCGCTCGGCCCCGAGGGCGCCGTGGGCCTCATCGAGGAGCACGCCGGCGGAGATCTACAATTCATCCGCGTCAACGGCACCGTCGTGGGCGGCCTCGCCGGCGGCGCCATCTACGGGGTGCACCTGCTGCTCCGCCTGCTCTAGGTTCCTCCGTCCGTAGCGTCATGGCGGCCGCCGCCGGCCCGGCGGCGGCCTCGCGCCGGCGTGGTACACTCCGGCCATCCAACGCCCGCGGAGGTGCTCACCATGCGTCCTCGCCTGCTGCTGCTCGTCGCCCCCGTCGTCGTCGCCGCCGCGGCCGTGCTCGCCGCCGGCACGCCGGCCGTCTCGCAGGCGCCCAAGACAGGCGGCGTGCTGACGGTCGCCCAGCGCGAGGAGACGCCGCAGGGCTTCGCCATCCACGAGACGTCCACCGTCTCCACGACGTGGCCGGCGATGCCATGCCTGAGCAACCTGGTGCTGTTCAATCCCGCCAAGCAGCAGGAGAGCACCGACACGGTCATCGGCGAGCTGGCCGAGAAGTGGTCGTGGCAGGATAACTACCGCAACCTGGTCTTCTTCCTGCGCAAGGGCGTGAAGTGGCACGACGGCCAGCCGTTCACCTCCAAGGACGTGAAGTTCACCTTCGACATGCTGCGCGAGGCGCCCGACGCCCAGGGCAAGCTGCGCATCAACCCGCGCAAGGACTGGTACGCCAACGTCGTCAACGTCGAGGCGCCCGATCCCTTCACGGTCATCTTCCACCTCAAGCGCCCGCAGCCCTCGCTGCTGCTCATGCTCGCCTCCGGCTACACGCCGATCTACGCCGCCCACGTGCCGCCCGCCCAGTACCGCACCTCGTGCGTCGGCACCGGGCCGTTCAAGCTCAAGGAGTGGCGCAAGGGCGAGTTCATCGAGTACGTGAAGAACCCCGACTACTTCGTCAAGGGGCGGCCGTACCTGGACGGCATCCGCTACGTCATCATCAAGGAGCGCGGCACCCGCGTGGCCGCGCTGCAGGCCGGGCAGGTGCAGGTCGCCTTCCCCGGCGACACCAGCAAGACGACCGCCGAGCAGCTCAAGAGCGCGGTGCCGAAGATGGTGATCACGCGGGCGGCCGAGAACGTGAACGAGAACGTCATCATGAACACCAAGAAGCCGCCCTTCGACAACCTGAAGATCCGGCTGGCGGTGGCCCACGCGATCGATCGGCGAAGCCTCAACCAGGCGGTGCACCAGGGCGGCGCCGCCATCGGCGTCTCGATGCCGTCGAGGCCGTGGGGCGTGTGGGGCCCGCCGGAGTCCGTGGTCAACGCCATGCCGGGCTACGGCAAGCCGGCCGACGAGAAGGCCAAGGCCAGGAAGCTCATGGCCGAGGCCGGCTTCGGTCCCGACAAGCCGGTGAAGGTCGAGATCGTCACGCGCGCCATCGCCGTCTACGTGGACATGGCCTCGTTCATCGTCAACGAGCTCAAGCAGATCGGCATCGAGGCCACGCTCAAGCAGATCGAGACCGCGCAGTGGCACGCGATGGCCACCCGCGGCGAGTACCAGATCGGCGCCAACCTCACCGGCATCGGCATCGACGACCCCGACGCGAATTACTACGAGAACTTCGCCTGCAACTCGCCGCGCAACTACACCTTCTACTGCAACGAGCAGATCGCCGCGCTGGTGGACAAGCAGTCGGCCGAGATCGACGCCAAGAAGCGCCTGGCGATCGTGCTCGACATCCAGAAGAAGCTCGAGGACGAGGGCGCCCGGCCGACGCTGGACTGGCGGGTGGACAACTTCGCGCACTGGCCGCAGGTGAAGAACCTCATCCCGCACAACAACTTCTACAACTACGGCCGGATGCAGGACGTGTGGCTGGACAAGTAGGGGCGTGAAGACCTACATCGCCCAGCGCCTGGCCATCGCCGTCCTGACGCTGTTCGGCATGTCGGTCGTGATCTTCGTGCTGCTGCGGATGGCGCCCGGCGACATCGTGGACGTGCTGTTCTCGGCCGCCGGCTACGTCAATCCGTCCGAGAAGCAGGCGATCCTGCGCGAGCTGGGCATGGACAAGCCGTACTGGCAGCAGTACGTGCAGTGGATCACGCAGATCTTCCACGGCGACCTCGGCAAGTCCTACCGCTACGACCTGCCCGCCTGGCAGATCATCCGGCCGCTGCTGCCGGTGACGATCGAGCTGGCGATCCTGTCCACGATCGTGGCGATCGTGCTGGGCGTGCCGACCGGGATCGTGAGCGCCGTGCGCCAGGACTCGCTGCTCGACTACACGATGCGGGTGTTCAGCCTGGCCGGCCTCTCGATGCCCTCGTTCTGGCTCGGCATGGTCATCATCCTGGTGCTGGTCTCCTGGCTGGCCTGGATCCCGCCGCTGACCTACGTGAAGCCGACCGAGAACTTCTGGCTGCACTGCGTGCAGTTCCTGCTGCCGTCGCTCGCCGTCGGGTACCGATCGTCCGCTCTGATCATGCGCATCACGCGCTCGGCCATGCTGGAAGTGCTGCGGGAGGACTACATCCGCACGGCGCGCGCCAAGGGGCAGGGGCAGCGCGCGGTGGTGTGGCGCCACGCGCTGAAGAACGCGGTGCTGCCGGTCGTCACGGTCGTCGGCATCGAGTTCGCGTTCCTGATCGGCGGCCTGGTGGTGACGGAGACGGTCTTCAACTTGCCGGGCGTGGCGCGCTTCCTGGTCGAGGCGATCCTCTGGCGCGATTACCCGATCGTGCAGAACCTCGTCATGTTCATCGCCATCGTCGTCATCCTCTCCAACCTCACCGTCGACCTCCTCTACGGCGTGCTCGATCCGCGCGTCCGCTACGCCTAGCCGCCGATGGCGGTCAGGCCCATTGGGGCGGAGATCGAGCTCACCCAGCCGGCGAGGGCGGCGCGGCGGGATTCGTTCTGGACGGTCACCCGGCGGTTCGTGCGCAAGAAGCCGCTGGGCGCCGCCGGCGGCGCGCTGATGCTGGTCATGGTGCTCACGGCGATCTTCGCCGACGTGCTGCAGACCCACGACCCGATCGCCACCGACGCCTCGGCCACGCTGGCCCACCCCAGCGAGGCGCACTGGCTGGGCACCGACCACCTCGGCCGCGACATCTACTCGCGCATCGTGCACGGCGCGCGCGTGTCGCTCATCGTCGGGCTCGGCTCCACGCTGCTCGGCTCGGTGCTGGGCGGCATCATCGGGCTGCTGTCCGGCTACGCGGGCGGCAAGACGGACCTGATCACCCAGCGGCTGCTCGACATTCTGCAGGGCCTGCCGCTGCTCGTGCTGGCGCTGGTGATGTCGGCCTCGCTGGGGCCGTCCGTGCAGAACGTCATCATCGCGATCTCGATCCCGATCGTGCCGCGCGCGGCCCGCGTCATCCGCGCCAGCGTGCTGTCCATCCGCGAGATGCAGTACGTCGAGGCGGCGCGGGCCCTGGGGCTTCGCCACCTGCGCATCGCGTTCCGCCACGTGCTGCCCAACACGATGGGCCCGTTCATCGTGCTGATGACCGCCCAGCTCGGCGCCGCCGTCCTGGTCGAGGCCGCGCTGTCGTTCCTGGGCCTCGGCGTGCCGGAGCCCTATCCCTCGTGGGGCCGCATGCTGTCGGTCTCGGCCGCCGAGTACGCGCAGAAGGCGCCGCACCTGGTGCTCTTCCCCGGCCTCGCGATCAGCCTGGCGGTGTTCGGCTCCAACCTCTTCGGCGACGCCCTGCGCGACACGCTCGATCCGCGCCTGCGCGGCAGCTGACGGGCCTCGCCACGCGGCGGCTGCCCGGCGTCTACCGGCTCGTCGTCGGCGACGGCCGCTCCACCGAGGCGCTGGTCGAGGCCGGCGCCTACGGCTACGCGCACTCGGCCATCGTGTCCGAGAACTTCCCCGTCCACGGCGCCGGCGGCCTCCGCCCGCGCGCGCTGGTGCTGCTGCAGGCCGAGGGCACCGTGACGGCGCTCGACGTGCTGGCCGAGGCCGGGCGCCGGGGGCTGGCGGCGCCGACGTGGGAGGACGCGCTGCAGCTCGGCATCGCCCACCCCGAGGTGCAGCGCGAGGGGACCGTCGTGTTCCTGCACGAGCCGTGGGTCGGCTACTTCGGCCGCCGTGACGTCCTCTCGCTGTGGACGAACGCCGGCCGGCGCGAGCTCGGCCTGGACGGCTTCGACGACACCTGGCCGGCCGGCGTGCGCTTCGCCTTCGTGCTCCCGCCCGGCGCGAGCGATTGAGGCGCGGCGGCAACCGGCCTAGGATCAGGGAGGGAGCGCCCATGCCGAGGGACGAGCGGAGCGCGGAGCTGCACTGGCAGTCGGCCACCACGCTGGCCCAGCAGATCAGGCGGCGCAAGGTCTCGCCGGTCGAGGTCGTCGACGCGATCCTCGCCCGCATCGACAAGCTGAACCCGAGGCTGAACGCCTACGTCACGCTCACGGCCGAGCAGGCGCGGCGCGAGGCGCGCGCCGCCGAGCGCGCGCTCGGCAAGCGCGGCGCCCGGCTCGGCCCGCTGCACGGCGTGCCGTTCTCGGTGAAGGACCTCGTGATCACGAAGGGCGTGCGCACGACGTTCGGCACGCCGCTCTATCGCGACAACGTGCCGACCGAGGACGCGCCGATCGTGAGCCGGCTCAAGGCCGCCGGCGCCATCATGCTGGGCAAGACCAACACGCCGACGATGGGCTGGATCGGCGCCACCCACAACCTGCTCTTCGGCGTCACGCGCAACCCGTGGAACCTCGAGCGGACGCCGGGCGGCTCCAGCGGCGGCGCCGCGGCCGCCTGCGCGGCCGGGCTCGGGCCGCTGCACGTCGGCACCGACGGCGGCGGCTCCATCCGCATCCCGGCCTCGTTCGCCGGCATCGTCGGCCACAAGGCGTCCTACGGCCGCATCCCGACCTATCCGGTGAGCGGCGCCTGGAGCCTGTCGCACGTGGGCCCGATGACGCGCACGGTGGCCGACGCCGCGCTGATGCTGCAGGTGTGCGCGGGCCCCGACGAGCGCGACCCGTACTCGCTGCCGGCCGAGCGGCAGGACTACGTCGCCGGGCTGCGTGGCTCGCTCAAGGGCTGGCGGGTGGCGTGGACCGACGACCTCGGCTTCGCCGACTGCGTGGACCCCGAGGTCAGCGCGGTGTGCGCGCGGGCGGCGCGCGGGTTCCGCGAGCTCGGCTGCCGCGTGGAGGAGGTGCAGCCGGCGTGGCCGTCGCCGTACCAGGCCTGGTACGAGATCTTCTGTGGCGGCATCGCCGTGCGGCTGGCGCCCTCTCTCGATCGACGCCGGGAGATCGATCCGGGGCTGGTGCGCATCATCGAGAGCTCGCTCAAGAATCCGCCGACCAGGTACGTCCAGGCCTGGTTCGATCGGCTCGCGTGGTGGCAGCACCCGCGGGCGTTCTTCGACAAGTACGACCTGCTGCTGACGCCGACCGTCGCGTGCCCGCCCTTCCCCGTCGGCCTCGACAATCCGACCGAGATCGCCGGCCGTCCCGTCGGCGCCTACGCGTGGATCCCGTTCACGTACCCGTTCAACATGACCGGCCAGCCGGCGGCCTCGGTGCCGGCCGGATTCACCGCGACCGGCCTGCCGGTCGGCCTGCAGATCGTCGGCCGCCGCTTCGCCGACACCGCGGTGCTGCGCGCGGCCGCCGCCTTCGAGCGCGTGCGACCCTGGGCGCAGCATCGTCCGCCGCTCGACGCCGCGGTGTAGCCGTTTCAACCGCGCGCGAGGCGCGGGTCACCGGCACAGCGCTTGCGGGCCTTCCGCGCAACTCGCTCGCAGGAGGTCCTATGGGACGCATCACTCGTAGACTGCTCGCCGTCGCGCTCGTCGTGCTCGGGGCCGGCGTCGCCGCCGCCCAGGGCGTGCTCAGCGGGGGCTCGCCGGGCATCGATGGCGGCAATCCGGGCATCGCCCAGGGCACCATCACCTCGGACGCCGCCGCCACCACGCCGAACACCGCCACGCCGGGCGGCACGACCATCTCCACCGGCGCCGCCAGCACGCCGAGCACCGGCGTGTCGGCCGCCGTGGGCACGACGGCGACGCCGACGGAGACCGTGGTGGAGATCGTCTCGATCGCGCGGGCGGTGGAGTCGGGCACGACCGCGGCGTCGGTGTTCACCGTGCCGGGCGGGCAGCGGCTCGTCCTGACCGACATCATCGTCACCAACCCGGCGACGACCGCCAACTGCGGCGCGGCGGTGATGCCCGGCGGCGCGACGGTCGCGACGACGACCGCGCCGACCACCACCGCGACGCCGCCGGCGGCGACGACGACGACGCTCGGGACGCCGACCACCAGCACGACGACGACCACGCCCGGCGGCAGCACGGTGACGACGCCGACCATGCCGACGACCGCGACGACGACCACCGCCACACCGGCGGGGAGCACGGTGACGACGTCCGGCACGCCGTCGATCGTGGAGGCCGGCACCGGGACGCTGTGCGTGCCGGCGCAGACGTCGCTGTCGCTGCCGCTGACGACCGGCCTCGAGTTCACCGCCGGCGAGAGCGTGCAGCTCACCAACCAGCCGCCCGTCACGACGACGCCGCCGGGCGCGACCGCCGTCACGACCGCCACCGGTCCGCTGCTCTACCACCTCCGTGGCTTCCTGGTGACGTCGACGGGCTGAGGCGTCGGAATCATTCCACGTTGACGGGTGTCCGCGCGCGGCTCAGGCTGCGCGCGTGACGCTCGCCGACCTGCTCGCCTCCGCCGCCGTGCTGGGCCTCGTCGTGGCGGCCACGATGCTCACGCTCGAGCAGGGGCAGCAGGCGTGGTCGGTGGGCGCTGCGCGCGTCGAGGCGCAGCAGAGCGCGCGCGTCGCGCTCACGTGGCTGGCCTCCGAGCTGCGCGGGGCCGGTCACGGCGCCGCCGCCGCGCATCCGGCGCTGTCGGTGGCCGAGCCCACGCGTCTGGTCCTGCACGTCGATCGCAACCACGACGGCGTCATCGCGGGGGCCGGCGAGACGATCACCTGGAAGCTCGACCACGACATCCTGCGTCGCGACGCCGGCGGCGGCGCCCAGCCGGTGATCAACGGCGTGCGCGCGCTCGTCTTCGAGTACTTCGACGCTGACGGCCAGCCGACCACGGTTCCGGGCGCCGTCCGCCGGGTCCGGGTGATGCTGTCCACGCGAGCCGATCACGCGCGCTCGCAGGCCACCGCTGGTCTCGGCAGCACCGTCACGACCGAGATCCGGCTCCGCAACCGCTGAGCCTGGGGGCTAGCCAGCCCCCCGGCTCGTCGCCACCAGCGGGGGTGGGGGGTGGCGGGGACGACCCCACGGGTCGCCCATTGTGCAGGGAACAAAATTTCCCTTAAAAAATCGTCGCTTTTCCCTTGACACGCCTTTTTGGCAATTGTAATCTCGGCCATCAAGTGGGGCGAAGTGGGATGAAATGTCATCCCCAGCCCATAGCCAAATGTTCAGGGGCCGCTATCAGCACACGATCGACCCGAAAGGGCGCTTGAGCGTCCCGGCCAAGTTCCGGGACGCGCTGGCGCAGTACGGGGAGAACGCCGAGCAGCTGATCGTCGTGCCCAACGAGCACGCCCTGGAGGTGCACCCGTTGGAGGAGTGGCAGCGCATCGAGGAGAAGCTGAACGCGCAGCCGACGTTCGCGCCCGAGGTGCGTCAGCTCTCGCGGCTGTACATGTCGCGCGCGAAGGAGACGACGCTCGACGCCGCCGGCCGCATCCTGCTGCCGCCCGACACGCGCAGGCAGGCGGGCCTGGACAGCCGCGACGTCACGCTCGTGGGCGGCGGCCGCAAGATGTTCGAGGTGTGGGACCGCGCGCGGTTCGAGGAGTACGAGCGCACGCAGGGCGACTCGCTGCCGACGCTGTTCGAGAAGCTGTCGGCGTTCGGAGTGTAGCGGTTCACGTTCCCGTCCTCGTGGACGAGGTCGCGTTTCTGCTGCGACCGCGCGACGGGGGCTGGGTGATCGACGGGACGGTGGGCATGGGTGGACACGCAGAGGCGTTGCTGCAGGCGAGCGGGCGCGAGGTGCGCCTGCTCGGCCTGGACGCCGACCCCGGGGCGCTGCGGCAAGCCGGCGAGCGCCTGGCCCGCTTCGGCGCCCGCGCCCGCCTGGTGCACGCCAGCTTCGCCGACCTCGAGCGGGTGGCCGGCGAGCA
>DASSLH010000386.1:0-2195 GCA_035689625.1 Candidatus Methylomirabilota bacterium
GATCCGGCGCGGGCGGCCGCCACGCCGCTGCCGGAGATTGCCGAGCTCGAGGGGCCGGCGCCGTGGGCCTACGTGCCGATCGACTTCGTCTGGCGCGCGCACCACTCGATGGTGATCGACAACCTCTGCGATCTCACCCACGCGCACCTGCACCGTCGCTTCACGTCGTTCGCGTCCGGGCGCCTGCTCGACTGCCAGAGCCGGGACGATCGCGTGCTGCTGCGGTACGAGGCCAAGGTGGGCCCGCTGGTGCACCGCGACGTGCCGCCCTCGCCGATGACGATCTGCTACGAGTACCCGTATCACTGGGCGTCGTTCGAGTGGTCCGGCATCCGGGGCCGGATCAAGTACTGGACGTTCCTGCTGCCGATGGACGCGCGCACCACCCGCGTGTTCTTCGTGATGAGCTACGACGCCCTGCGCGTGCGCGGCGCCCCCGTCACGCTGCCGCGCCCGGTGGTGCGGCTGATCCTGCGCGCCGTGCAGCCGATCGTGCGCTCGCTGCTCGACCAGGACGGCGTGGCGCTGGAGGCCGAGCAGGCCGGCTACGAGGCGCACTGGGCGATGCCGCCGCTCGAGCTCAACCCGGCCGTCGCGCGGCTGCACCGGCTGACGATCCGCAAGTGGGAGGCCCACCTCGCGCGGGGGGCGGCGCCGCGCGCGGAGGTCCCGGCGTGAGCGCGCCGCCCACGTTCGAGGCGGCGCACGGCCGGCGCGAGAAAGCGCGCGCGGCCGGGCTGCATCCCGACTACTGGTACGCCGTCGAGTACGACCACGCGCTGCGGCGCGGCCGGGCGATCGAGGTCACGTTCTGGGGGACGTCCATCGCGCTCTGGCGCGACGCCGGCGGTGCCCTGCACGCCGTCGAGAACCGCTGCGCCCACCGGCAGCTCAAGCTCACGCTCGGCAGCGTCGAGGGCTGCCGGCTGGCGTGCGCGTATCACGGCTGGGCCTACGACGCTGGCGGCCGGCTGGCCGAGGTCCCGCACGAGCTGTTCGGCCGCCCGCTGCCCGACGTCCGGCTGCGGACCTATCCGGTGGCCGTGCGTTACGGCCTGATCTGGATCTTCCCCGGCGATGCGGCGCTGGCCGCCACGCGCGCGATCCCGCGCATTCCCGAGCTGGAAGGACCGGCGCGCTGGGCCTGCGTGCCGCTGGACTTCACCTGGCGCGCGCACCACTCGATGGTCGTGGACAACGTCAGCGACTTCACCCACGCCTGGCTCCACCGCCGGTACCGCCCGTTCGAGGACGCGCGACTCACCCGCTGCGAGCTCGTGGGCGACGCCGTGCACCTGTCGTACGACACGCGGGTGGGGCGCGGGCGCATCTCGGGACGCTTCGTGGACCGCCGCCGCGTGAACACCAACGCGATGGACCTCTGCTACGAGTACCCGTACCAGTGGTCGAACACCGACGGCAAGATCAAGCACTGGTGCTTCTTCCTGCCGATCGACGCGAGGACCACGCGCACGTTCTTTCTGTTCTACTTCGAGTCGCTGAAGATCCCGCTGACGCCGCTGCGCATCCCGCGCCGGCTCATGAGCCTGGTGCTGCGGATCTCCAACCGCCTGCTCATCGGACCGCTGCTGGCTCAGGACGGCTTCGCCGTCGAGGCCGAGCAGCGCGGCTGGGACGCTCACCACGATCGGCCGGTGCCCGATCTCAATCCCGCGGTCGCGCTGTTCCAGCAGCTCACGGTGCGCAAGTGGGAGGAGCACCTGGCGAGCACGGCCGCCGCCCGCGCCTGATGGCGGACGTCGCCGCCGCCCGCGATCGCGCTCTCGCCCATCTCGCCGGTCTGCAGTCCGCGCGCGGTGACTGGGAGGGGGAGATGGTGTGGTGCCCGATGATCACCGCCCAGGTCGTCATCGCGCGCCACATCATGGGTCGGCCGGTGGACGGCCCGACGCGGGCCGGCATCCTGCGCTACTTCGACGCCAGCGTTGGCCCCGACGGCGCCTGGGGACTGCACCCGGAGTCGTCTGGGTACGTGTTCGTCACCACGCTGGTGTACGTCGCCCTGCGGCTGCTCGACGTCCCGCCGGCCGCGCCGCTGGCCGCCGGCGCCCGCGCCTGGCTTCACGCGCAGCCCGGCGGCGTGCTGGCCATTCCGAGCTGGGGCAAGATCTGGCTGGCGCTGCTCGACCTCTACGGCTGGGCGGGCGTCACGCCCGTGCTGCCCGAGCTGTTCG
>DASSLH010000387.1:0-6414 GCA_035689625.1 Candidatus Methylomirabilota bacterium
GTGCGCGATCGGGTCCTCCCGCAGCGGGTCGGGGCTGTCGCGCAGCGTGAGCGACGGGCAGCCGTTCAGGCGCATGCAGGAGTGGTCGCCGGTGCACACGTCGGGATCGACACCGAACTGCGGCTGCACCACCGTCCGGCCGGCGGCGATCTGGGTGCGCTGCTGCGGCTTGATCCGCCGCTGGCGCTCCAGCATGCACTCGCCGCGCGCGATGACGACCTTGAGCCCCGGCACCCGCGTGGTCAGGGCCTCCCGCAGCGTGGCGATCGTGTTGCCGATGTCGTAGGAGTCGATGGTCTTGATCCAGCGCACGCCGACGCCGCGCAGCGCCTGGGTGATCGTCATGCCGGTCGGCTCGTTGCGGGCGTTGGTGCCGGTGGACGGGTTGTGATGCTGGCCGGTGGCCGACGTGTACTTGTTGTCCACGATCACCAGCACGGAGTCCTGCTTGTTGTAGACGGCGCTGGCCACGCCGTTGGTGAGGCCGTTGTGCCAGAAGCCGCCGTCGCCCATGACCGAGATCACGCGCTTGCCGAAGGCGGGCGCCACCGCGCCGGCCGAGGCCAGGCCCATGCCGTAGCCGAGCACCGAGTTGCCCACGTTGAACGGCGCCTGGGTGGAGAACGTCGTGCAGCCGATGTCGGCCGCGACGTGCGTGTCGCCGATCGAGGGATCCTGCGTCCTGAGAATTTTCATCGCGCTGAAGACCGGGCGCTCGGGGCAGCCGGTGCAGAACGACGGTGGCCGCTTGTCGATCGGCTGCGGCAGCCACGTGCGCGCCTTGGCCTGGTGCGCGGTGAGCGCGGCGTAGCGGTCCTCGATGGCCGTCAGCGAGACGGCCGCCGGGGGGGCGATCGAGAAGAACTTGCGCAGCCCGCCGACGACGAGCGCCGGCACGTACTCGCCGTGCGGCGACAGCAGCTCCTTGCCGTGGATCTCGACGTCCAGCCGCGCCTCGTGGGCCAGCGCCTTCAGCTCGCGCTCGAGGTAGTTCGGCATGCCCTCCTCGACCACGAGCACGTGCGCCTTGCCGCGCAGGAAGGCGATCAGCTCCTCGGGCACCAGCGGGTGCAGCGCGTTGAGCACCAGCAGCGGCACCGGCGTGCGGCCCCGCACGTCGGCCAGGCCCAGCGCGTGCAGGCCGCGGGCGACCGTGTTCCAGAGCCCGCCCTGCATGACGATGCCGAGGCCGGACTCCGAGCCGGGCAGGTGCTCGTTGAGGCGGTGCTCGACGATGTAGCGACGAGCGGCCGGCAGCCGCTCGGTGAACTTCCTCGCCTCCATCGTATAGGTGAACGGCGGCAGGTTGATCCGCTCCAGCGAGAACGACGGCGCGGCGAGCGGCGAGACCATGCTGATCGCGGGCCGCACGTTGTCCCGGCACACGAGCGTGCCGCGCATGTGGCAGGCGCGGATGCGGATCGAGAAGAACACCGGCTCGTTACAGGCCTCGGACAGCCCGAACCCCTCCTCGACGAAGCGGGCGAAGGACGTCAGGCTGTTGCGAGGATCGAGCAGCGGGATGGACGACTTCAGCGCCGCGGAGTGCGTGCGCTCCTGCAGGATGGACGAGCCCTCGCCATAGTCCTCGCCGATGACGATCAGCGAGCCGCCCCGCACGCCGGCCGACGCCACGTGCGAGAGCGGATCGGAGGCGACGTTGGTGCCAACCACCGACTTCCAGGTCACCGCCCCCCGCATCGGATAGTTGATGGAGGCGCCCAGCAGCGCCGCCGCCGCCGCCTCGCTGCCGGACAGCTCGAAGTAGATGCCCATGGGCTTGAGCAGCGAATCGTTGGCGTCGGCCATCACGTCGAGCAGGTGCGAGATCGGCGCGCCCGGGTAGCCGCCGACGTAGGAGACGCCCGACTGCAGCAGCGCCTTGGTGATCGCCAGGATCCCCTCGCCGCGCAGGACCTGGCCGTCGCCGTAGCCCAGCTGCTTGACGTCCTCCGCGAACGAGCGCTCACCCATGACGGCTCCTATTGTGTCACAGCTTTCTCCGGACGGGGCGCGGTGGCCGTGCGGGCGACGAGGCGATGGTGGAGGCGCTCGAACTCCTTCTGGAACTGCGCCAGCTCCTCGTCGGTGCAGTTCTCCAGCGCGACCATCGCGGTGCGCGCGCCCTTCACGCCGCGCAGCAGCTCGTCGAGCTTGAGGTGGATGGCGCGCGCGTCGCGGTTCTGCGTGTTCTGGATCAGAAACACCATCAAGAACGTGACGATCGTGGTCGCCGTATTGATGACGAGCTGCCACGTATCGGAGTAGTGGAAGAGGGGCCCGGTCACGCCCCACGCCACGATCGCGGTCAGACCGATCACGAACGCCGCCGGCGAGCCGACCCACTCCGAGATGCTACCGGCGAAACGTCGGAAGACTTCGCGCATAGATACGCCTCCTATGAAAGGTTCTTCTAGCAACGACCGAGCCAGCAGGCGTTCTTCTTGCAACACCCTAGGTAGGTCTACCAATAGACGACACCGTCGGGGCGCTGCGATGCTTGCGCGGCCCATGACCGGTGCAGCGGGCGGGAAAAAGGGACGCATGACTCGCATTTTGCTCGCGGACGACCAGCAGGTCGTCCGGCAGGCGCTGCGGTGTCTCATCGAGCGCGAGAACGATCTCGAAGTGGTCGGCGAGGCGGCCGACGGCCTCGAGGTGCTGCCCATGGTGGAGCGCCTGAAGCCCGACGTCCTCATCACCGACGTCGCCATGCCCGGCCTCTACGGTCTCGAGGTGGCCCGGCGCGTCCACGAGGTCACCCCGGGCACCGGGGTCGTGATCCTCTCGCGCTACCTGAACGAGTGGTACGTCACCGAGGCGCTGCGCAGCGGCGCGCTCGGCTACGTCGTGCGCCAGTCGGATGCCGCCGAGCTGCTGCGCGCGATCCGCATGGCGGCGCGCGGCCGCCGCTACCTGGGCCCGCCGCTGAACCAGGAGATGATCGAGATGTGGATGGCGCGCGCGGCGCGCCGCGCCCAGGACCCCTACGACACGCTGACCTCGCGCGAGCGCGAGATCCTGCAGCTCGTCGCCGAGGGCTATAGCAGCACCGGCATCGCGCGGCGGCTGGCGATCAGCGCGCGCACGGCGGAGGCGCACCGGGCCAACACCATGCGCAAGCTGCGGCTGCGCAACCAGGCCGCGCTGATCCGCTACGCGCTCTCGCGCGGCGTGCTGCCGCCCGCGCTGCCGATCCCGCGCGAGGCGCGGCGGCGCCGCCGCACCCGTCCCCGCCGCAGCTCCTGACGCGCGCCCGCAACCTGCGTAGGTGTACGAATAGACGCTCCCCGCGCCCCCGCCCTAGGCTACTCGCCACGCGCGCGGCGCGTGGAGGAGGCCAGGTGGGGCAGCGCGAGGATCTGGCGCACCGGGCGCTGGCGTTCATCCGCAAGGCCGCGCCGTTCGCCTACTGTGACGCCTGCCTGGCGCTGCGCCTGGACGCCAGCCTCACCGACGTCGCCGCCGCGCTGGAGCGCCTGACCAAGGACAGCGCCGGCGAGCTCGAGCGCCGCCTGCGCGTGTGCTACGGCTGCGGCCGCACGCTGCAGCTCGTCGCCCTGCAGGATGGACCGCCGCGCACGCGCTGAGCGATCGCTGTAAGAGTTACCCGCGCCGCCTCCAAGCTGGACCTTCGGCTGCGCGCGGAGCCGTTCCTTTCCGGATGAGTGGCGGGTATCCTATGCGCGGGGGCGTGGCGTAACCTGGCAGCCGCGATCGACTCAAAATCGATTGCCCGCAAGGGCATAGGGGTTCGAATCCCCTCGCCCCTACCATTTCGCGGTCTTGACAGGTGTCGGCCGGCGCCTGTACCGTGATGCCTCGCGTGGGGCTGTAGCTCAGTTGGGAGAGCACAAGGCTGGCAGTCTTGGGGTCAGGGGTTCGAATCCCCTCAGCTCCACCATTTCTCTCTCCCGCCGCTGAAGGCTGTCGAAGGTCGCTGGCACCTCCCGAGGTCGCGGCGCCGGCTCGTCATACCCGGTGCTACGATCGCGCGAGCGTGATCAGCGTCGTCATGCCCGTGTTCAACCAGCTCGCCCTCACGCGCACCTGCCTGGAGAGCCTGCGCGGCACCAGCGAGCCGTTCGAGCTCTGCGTCGTGGACAACGCCTCCACCGACGGCACCGAGGCGTTCTTCCGCGCCGTCCGGCTGCCGGTGCCGCTGCGCTACCACCGCAACGCCGCCAACGTCGGGCTGATCCGTGCGCTGAACCAGGGCGCCGCGCTGGCCGGCGGCGACGTCCTCTGCTTCCTGCACAACGACACCGAGATGCGCGACGTGCGCTGGCTGGCGCGGCTGCGGGGGGCGCTGGCCGAGCCGGGCGTGGGCCTGGCCGGGCTCTACGGCGCCCGGCGGCTGCGGCGCGACGGTCGCTACGTGGGCCGCACGATCGTGCACGCGCTGGAGGGCCGCGCCAACCTGCGCGCCGACGCGGTCGAGGTGGCGGCGGTGGACGGCGTGTGCCTGACGCTGAGCCGGGCGGTGCTGGCGGCCGCCGGCGGCTTCGACGAGGGCTACGGCTTCTTCCACGGCTACGACCGCGAGCTGTCGTTCGCCGTGCGCGCGCAGGGGCTGCGCTGCGTCGTCGTCAACGTGCCGTTCGTGCATCGCGGCGGCGGCACCCGGACCGCCGCCGACGCCCCCGTCCGCGCGGCCGCCGACCTCGCCCAGCGCCGCGACGCCCTCGCCCGCTTCGCGAGGAAATGGCGCCATCGGCTGCCCTGCGACGTGCGCCCCTGGCGCGAGCGCGTCGCCGGGTGGCTCAGCCGCCGAGATACAGGCGCTTGACGTCGGGGTCGGCGAGCAGCTGGGCGCCGGCGCCCTCGAAGCGGTTGCGGCCGAGCTCGAGCACGTAGCCGCGGTCGGCGATACCGAGCGCGCGCACCGCGTTCTGCTCCACCAGCATCAGCGTGTAGCCGGCCTGGCGCATCTCGACCAGCTTCTCGAAGATCAGCGTGACGAACTTCGGCGACAGCCCCAGCGAGGGCTCGTCCAGCATGATGAGCCGCGGCGCGGTCATCAGCGCGCGGGCGATCGCGACCATCTGCTGCTCGCCGCCCGACATCGTGCCCGCGCGCTGGCGGCGGCGCTCGGCCAGCACCGGGAACAGCGCGTAGACGCGCTCGAGCGCGGCGGCGATGCGCGCGCGGTCGCGCTCGATGTAGGCGCCCATCTCGAGGTTCTCCAGCACGCTCATCTGCGGGAACACGATGCGGCCCTGCGGCACGTAGGCCAGCCCGCGCCGCAGCACGAGGTCCGGCCTCAGCCCCGTGACCTCCTCGCCGTTGAACAGCACGCGGCCGATGCGCGGCCGCAGAAAGCCCACGATGGTCTTGAAGGCGGTGGACTTGCCGGCTCCGTTGGGGCCGATGATGCTCACGATCTCGTGCACGTTCACCGTCAGCGAGACCTCGTGCAGGATGTCCAGGCGGCCGTAGCCGGCGGTGAGCGACTCGGCGACGAGCAGCGGCGGGGACGGCGCCGGTGGCGTCACCGGCGAGCCTCGCAGACGTAGAGGACGTGCGGGTACGGCAGCACGTCCACCATCAGGTGGCGGCGCACGACGAAGCCGGCCGTCTCCAGCGCGCCGCCGAGCCGCTCGGCGCTCCAGTAGTGCACCGGCGTCCGCGGGGCCATCGCCTTGTCGAGCAGCCAGGTGAACCAGCGCTTGGGCGCCGGCCGCGTGTCGACGTCCTTGACGAGCAGCCGGCCGCCCGCCGGCAGCGCGCGGCGCAGCGCGCGCAGCAGCGGCGGCACGTCGGCGGCCGGCACGTGGTGGACGATGTCGAGCATGTAGGCGGCCGTCACCTCGCCGTCGCCCTTGAAGTCGCGCGCGTCGCCGCGCTCGTAGGCGACGTTGTCGAGGCCCAGGCGCGCCGCCGCCCGGCGGGCCATCGCGATTCGCCGCTCGTCCACGTCCAGGCCGCGCACGAACCGTCGCGGCGCCGTCGCCGCGTAGTAGAGCGAGAACAGGCCGAAGCCGCAGCCGAGGTCGAGCACCGGCCCGTCCTCGGGCAGGTACTGGCCGATCTCGTCCAGGAAGCGCTGGCGAAGGATCCAGAAGCGCGCCCAGCAGTAGGCGCGCACGACCGGATCGTCGTAGGCGCGGATGATCTTACGGACGGTCTCGCTGTGCATAGATCCGGTAGTCGGGCCCCGGCCGGACGAGATCGTACCGCGCCAGCCGCTCGCGCAGCGCGGGAAACGCGTCGACCCGCTCGTAACCGCCAGCGGGCCAGCCGCGCGCGAAGAGCACGATCAGGCGCGGGGGGCGCCGGTCGAGGTCGCGGATGAGCTCCGCGCGCAGCGCCTGGATGGTCGGATCGCCGGCGTCGTGGAAGAAGTGGAAGTCGTAGAGAAACCGCGTGGGCTCGACGTGGACGAGCGGCGGATCGCGATGGCCCGCCGGGCGG
>DASSLH010000388.1:0-14598 GCA_035689625.1 Candidatus Methylomirabilota bacterium
ACGGCTACGCGACCGACATCGAGCAGCGCGCCGACTGCGCCGTCGGCGCCTCCGGCGTCGCGCTGACTGACGGCGGTGGCAACTTCAGCGACGGTGACCCCGCGGTTCATGCCGTCACCAGCGGCCTGGATCCGGTCGACCCGGGCACACTCGGCCCCCGGTAGCGCCTCTGGGCGCCTGCCGGCCGGCGGGGGAGTTTCGGCCTCACGCTTAGCCCTTCACGCCGCCGGCGCCCCAGCCCTGGATGAGGTAGCGCTGGACGGCGGCGAAGAACGCGATCGTCGGCACGGTGATCATGACGCCGGCGGCCATGATCAGGCCCCAGTCCACGATCGTGGCGTTGAACATGTCGTTGACGCCGACCGGCAGGGTCTTGAGCTCGTCGGACGTGATCAGGACCAGTGCGAAGAGGAAATCGTTCCAGGCCAGGATGAAGGTGAAGATGCCGGCGGCGATGATGCCGGGCAGCGCGAGCGGCAGCACCACGTGCCAGACCGCGCGGCGCAGGGTCGCGCCGTCCACCAGCGCGGCCTCCTCGAGCTCGAGCGGGATGGACTGGAAGAACGAGCGCAGCAGCCAGAGGCAGAACGGCAGGCAGAAGGTCGTGTAGGACAGCACGAGCGCCAGCCGCGTGTTCACGATGCCGAGCTGTTTCACCAGGATGTAGAAGGGGATGATGATCATGATCGGCGCGAACATGTAGGTCATGAGGATGAGCCCGGCCACGCGCTCGCGGCCGGCGAAGGAAAAGCGCGTCAGCCCGTAGGCGCCCAGGGCCGAGACCGACAGCGTCAGCCCCACCGTCGCCAGCGAGACGACCACGCTGTTCATGAAGTACGTCAGGAAGTTCGTCTCGCTGAAGAGCCGCTGGAAGTTCTCGAGCGTGACGACCTTCGGCACCAGCGTGGGCGGCGTCGCGAAGATCTCTCCCGAGGGCTTGAGCGCGGTGGACAGCATCCAGATCAGCGGGAAGGCGCCGAGCAGGAACAGCGCGAGCCCGCCGGCGTAGAGCGCCAGCCGGCGGCTCACGCGACCGCCTCGTCGTCGCGCAGCACGTAGAAATAGACGGCGGTGCCCACCAGCAGCAGCAGGAACATCAGCACGGCCAGCGCGGCGCCCATGCCGGCTTGTAGATACGTGAAGCTGCGGGCGTAGGCGTAGACGGGCAGCGTGCGCACGTAGCGGCTGACGCCGCCCTCACCGGCCATCAGCCACACCGTGTCGAACTTGGTGAACATGAAGATCGAGCGCAGCAGGACGATGACGAACAGCACGTTGCGCGTCTGGGGCAGGGTGACGTGGCGGAAGCGCCGCCAGGCGCCGGCCCCGTCCACCTTGGCCGCCTCGTACAGCTCGGGCGGGATCGTCTGCAGTCGCGCCAGGTAGGTCACGACGACGAACGGGAAGAACTGCCAGACGCTGGCCATCACCAGCGAGGCCATGATGTAGTCCTTGCCGAGCCACGGCACCGGCGTGGCGACCGCGTGCCAGGCGACGAGCACGTAGTTGACGAGGCCGTAGGAGTCGTTGAGCAGCCACTTCCACAGCGTGACCGCCACGATCGTCGGCAGCATGTACGGGAACAGCACGACGCCGCGCAGCAGATTGCGCCCGCGAAAACCCTCGTTGAGCAGCAGCGCGGCGGCCACTCCGAGCAGGAGCTGCAGGACCAAGGTGACGCCGGCGTAGATGAGGCCGTAGCGGACGCTCGACCAGAACTCCGGGTCGCGCGCGAAGTAGACGTAGTTCTGCAGGCCGACGAAGCGCTGCACCGGCATGAAGGCGTGCTTGTCGAACAGGCTCAGCCAGAAGTTGTAGCCGATGGGAAAGAGGACGAGGCCGCCGAGCAGCAGGAGCGACGGCGCCAGCAGCAGCCAGCCGGCCAGCGCGTGGCGCTTCACGCCGACGCCGTCGCTCCGCGCGCGATCAGGCCCAGCGCTTGTGGCCGAGCTGGGTCAGCAGCTCCTCGGCGCGCTTCTGCGCGCGATCGGCCTCGCCCCTGGGGTCTTTGTTGCCGACCATGACCTCCACCACCATGTCGGCCACGATGCTGGAGCCGTCCAGCTCGGCCAGGAACGGCAGCAGGTTGTCGTCGGGCCGGCTGAACCCGAGCGGCAGCACGCGCTTCTGCGCCAGCGCGGTCAGCATCACGTCGTGCCACGGCCTCCACTTCTTGATGCGCTCGTGGGCGAGGTAGGCCGGGTCGGCGAGCATCGACTTGAAGATCGGCGAGAGATGGATCGGCACCGAATGGCAGTACGCCATGTAGTGCTCTTTCTTGTAGAAGAGCCGCAGGAACTCGAACGCCTCGTTCGGATACTTCGACTGCGTGAACACCGCCCAGTTCTCGCCGTCCAGCGCGTTCATGCCGACCTTGCCGGAGGGGCCGTGCGGACGCAGCAGCGGCATGAAGTGCTCCGGGTCGCGCGTGCTCTCGGGCGCGTACTTCTCGATGTAGCCGATCGCGCGCGCGCCCGAGAGATACGTCATCGAGATCTTGCCGGTGGCCAGCGCCGCCTGGGTGTCCAGGTACTTCTGCCCCGACCAGCCGGCCGGCTGGTACTTGTTCATCTTCTGCAGATAATCGAGGATCTCCAGCATCGGCTTGCTGTTGAGCTGAGGCCGCCACGTCCGGGCGTCCACCCAGGAGCCGCCGTTGGCGGCCAGCCACTCGGCGGGGTGGATGAAGCCCATGTAGAGCTTCTCGCCGGGCATCTGGAAGGCGTAGCGTCCGCCCTCGGTGAGCGCGGCGCACAGCTTCACCATGTCGTCGAACGTCTCCGGCGGCTTGATGCCCTTCTTCTCGCGCAGGTCGCGCCGCTCGCAGAAGTAGGTGGCGCCCATCGCGTGCGTCACCCCATAGTACTTGCCGCCGAAGTACTGCAGCTTCAGCGTCGCCTCGTGGATGTCCTTCTCGCCGAGGTCGCGGATGAGCTCGTCCATCGGCCGCAGCAGGTTTTTCACGTAGAGCGAGGCGGTCATGAACGGGTTGAGATGCGTGAGGTCGGGCGGGCTGCCGGCCGCCAGCGAGGCGAGCAGCTTGGTGTTGAGGTCGCCCCAGCCGAGCGGCTGCTGCCTGATCTTGAAGCCGGGGTGCTTTTTCTCGAACTCCGCGATGCTCGTGTCCTGGATTGTCTTCACCGTCTGCGGCTCGACCTCGGTGTGCCAGACCTGCAGCTCGCGCACCTGCTGGCCGAGCGCGGCCGGCGCGCGTCCCAGCGTCAGCGTGGTCCCGGCGGTGGCGGCGGCTCCGGCGAGGAAGCGACGGCGCGAGATCTGACCCATGGCTGGCTCCTTTGCCTGCGACGGGATCGGCGACCGGTGGCGGCAGTCTAGGAGCGAGCCCGGAAGGTGTCAACGCCACCTTGGCACGCGCGACTGTACGCGGGCCTGACGGTGCCCGCCGCGCCGCATCGCGCCAACCCCTGATGAATCGCGCGCTTGGGGCGTGGCACGCCGGATGCCTTCCTGCGAGCGGGGCCGCTGGGCCCAGGGGGAGGAGCCATGCGTGCGCTATTGCTGTCGCTGCTGATTCCGCTGATGGCGGCGTGCTCGACGATGACGACGTCGTCGCCCGTGATGCCGTCGGCGTCGCCCATCGAGATGGACGTGTCCGGCCACTGGACGGGCTCGTGGATCGGCACCGGCCTGTTCAACTCGCCGCGCGAGGATGCCGTGACGCTCGATCTGCGGCAGCAGGGCTACGTCGGCTACGGCCGGCTCGTCCTCGAGGGCACGACGGCGGCCGAGTCGGTGCCGTGGGAGATCCGTCGCGAGGGTCTGGCCGGCATCCGCGTCGGCGCCGAGATCATGGGCGGTGAGATCCACGTGCGCCACGAGCTGGGCGGCCGGCTGTTCGCCGCCGACTTCACGCTCGTGAGCGACGACCGCATGGTCGGTCACGTGCGCGGCACGGCGCCCGACGTGCAGCTGGTCCTCACGCGGGCCGCGCATCGCGAGGCGCCGCAGGCGCGCGCCCTGCCGGTGACGCCCGCGCCCGAGCCGACGCCGGCCGAGCCGGAGCCGCTGGCGCGCATCGAGCCGGCGCCGCCCGAGCCGGAGCCGGTGCAGGAACCCGATCCCGTGCAGTACGCCTCGACGCTGCCCGTCGAGGAGCCGCAGCAGGCGGACCCGGCGCCGGAGCGTCCGCGCATCGAGGAGTTCACCGCCGTGCCCGAGCTGAAGGTCGTGCTCTTCGACTTCGACAAGTCGTCGCTGCGGCCCGACGCCGCCGACGCCGTGCAGGGCGACGCGGACTGGCTCAAGGAGAACGCCGACACGGTGGTGCTCATCGAGGGCCACTGCGACGAGCTCGGCACGACGGAGTACAACCAGGCGCTCGGCGACCGGCGCGCGCAGGCGGTGCGGGAGAGCCTGGAGGCCGCCGGCATCGAGGCCGACCGCCTGACGACGATCTCCTACGGCAAGGAGAAGCCGACCTGCACCGAGAACACCGACGAGTGCCGCGCCCAGAACCGCCACGTGGAGTTCAAGGTCAAGAGCAAGTAGGGGCCACGCGGGAAGTCCGTCATAGAGGGGCGTCCCGGCTTGGCCGGGGCGCCCCGAACGTCGGGGGGCCATTTCGGGGCCCCTATCTACAACTTCGGTATCCGCAGGGTCTTGCTGATCATCAGCGAGCCGGAGACCGCCCACAGCAGCGCCAGCCAATGCAGGCGCCCGACGCCCAGGTGGACGACGCCCAGCGGCAGCGCCTCGTCGAGCCGCCCCAGCCACGCTGCCGTCGCCACCAGCGCGACCAGCACCAGGCTGGTGGGGATCGGCGTCCCCTCGAAGTACTTCACCTTGTCGCCGCCGGCCGACAGCTCGTCGGCGGTGACGTTGAAGCGCGCCAGCCGGCTCACGCCGCAGGCCACGAAGTAGACCAGCACGACGACGTCCCAGAGCCCGCGCAGCCCGGCGCCGTAGGCGATCACTGCCGGCGCCACGCCGAACGAGATGACGTCGGCCAGCGAGTCCAGCTCGCGGCCCAGCGCGGAGTGCGCGTGCCGCGAGCGTGCCACCCGGCCGTCGAGCACGTCGAAGACGAGGCCCAGCGGCAGCAGCGCGCACGCCAGCAGCAGCGCGCGGGCGCTGCGGCGCTCGACCCCGGCCAGCACGGCGAAGACGGCCAGCGTCCCGCAGGCGGCGTTGGCCAGCGTCAGCAGGTCGGCCAGCTGGAAGCTGCGGATCATCGAGAGATGGGCCGGGCGTGGACGCGTCGCCATGGGACAGCCGCATTATAATGAACGGGCACTCCGCGAGAGGTTGTGCGCCCATGACAGACTCCGAGGACTTCGCGACGCTGTTCGCCCGCCACCAGGCCCGCCCGGCGCTGGAGATCGGCCAGACGGTGAAGGGCCGCGTCATCCAGGTCTCTGCCGAGCACGTCTTCGTGGACGTCGGCGGCAAGGGCGAGGCGTGGATCGACCGGGCCGAGCTGGTGGACGACGAGGGCCGCCTGGGCGTGGCCGTCGGCGACGAGGTGGAGGCGACGGTGGTCGCGACCGGCGACGAGATCCGCCTGTCCCACCGCGTGCGGCAGGGCGCCCAGGCCCGCGAGGCGCTGGCGGCGGCCGCGCAGAGCGGCGTGCCCGTCGAGGGGCGCGTGGCCGCCGTGGTGAAGGGCGGCTACGAGGTCACCGTCGGCGGCCTGCGCGCGTTCTGTCCGTTCTCGCAGATGGACCTGCGCCGGGTGGAGAGCGAGGCCGACCACGTCGGCCGCGTGCTGGAGTTCCGGATCATTCGCTACGGCGAGGACGGCCGCAACATCGTGCTCTCGCGCCGCCAGCTCCTCGAGGAGGAGGCCCGCAAGTCGGCCGAGGAGACGCGCAAGAAGCTGGCGGTGGACGCGGTGCTCACCGGCACCGTCGTCTCGCTGGCCGACTTCGGCGCCTTCGTGGACCTCGGCGGCGTGCAGGGCCTGGTGCCGATGTCCGAGCTCTCGCACGCGCGCGTGGCCCGGGCCGGCGACCGCGTGCGGGTCGGCGAGACGGTGACCGTGAAGGTGCTGCGCATCGACGAGGCCAAGGGCAAGCTCACGCTGAGCCTGCGCGCGCTGGAGGAGGACCCGTGGACGGCGGCGGCCGCGCGCCTGCGCGAGCGGCAGGTCGTGCGCGGCCGCGCGGTGCGGTCCACCGCCTTCGGCGTGTTCGTCGAGCTGCTGCCGGGCGTGGACGGCCTGCTGCACGCCAGCGAGATCCCGCGCCATCGCCAGGCGGCGCTGCGCGACGCCGTCGCCGCCGGCGCCGAGCTCGACGTCCTCATCGTCAGCATCGACGCTGGCAAGCGCCGCGTTGGCCTGGCGCTGGCGCCCGAGGGCGCCGCGGTCGGCGAGGAGATGACCTCCGCGGTCAGCGTCGGCGCCGTGCTGACCGGCACCGTCGAGCGCGTGGAGACGTT
Organism: Candidatus Methylomirabilota bacterium; assembly: GCA_035689625.1. Lineage (GTDB taxonomy): Bacteria > Methylomirabilota > Methylomirabilia > Rokubacteriales > CSP1-6 > AR5. The sequence continues at coordinate 6,400 of DASSLH010000388.1, forward strand.
CGGCGTGCTCGTGCGCCTGGGTCCCGGGCAGACCGGCCTCGTGCCCAACGCCGAGCTCGGCACCGCGCGCGGCACCGATCACCGCCGCATGTTCCCGGCCGGCAGCGAGATGAAGGTGCTCGTGCTCGGCATCGAGGACGGCGGCCGGCGCATTCGCCTGTCGCGCGAGAAGGCGCTGGCGCAGGAGGAGCGCGCGGAGACGCAGGCCTATCTTCACGACGCCGGCAAGAAGGGCGGCGGCTTCGGTCTCACGCTCGGCGACGTGCTGAACCAAGCGCGCAAGCGTTGACGGGCTCGCGCGCGCCGATCGTCGCCGCCACGGTCGTCGCCGCCGTCGCGGTGACGCTGGTCGCCCTCACGCTGCGCCAGCCCGACGTCGTCACGTTCGCGCCCACCGCGCCGGCGCCGCGCGCACCCTCGCGCGCGCTGGTCGGTCCCGTCACGTACACCGTGGACGCGACGGCGGCCGACGCCTGGCGCGCGTTCTCGTTCGCGCGCGGCGCGACCGTCGACGGCGCCGGCGACCTGTTGTTCCGCCGCTATGCGATCGTGGCCGGCCCCGGCGCCGCCGTCGCCGATCTCGGCGCGGTCGGCTTCGACGAGGCCCGCACGGCGCCGGCCGAGGGCTACCAGGCCAACGAGGGCAGGGCCGAGCCGCGCAATCCGGCCATCGCCGGCTGGTACCGCTACGGCTTCTTCTCGCACGTGCTCACGCCGCGGCCGCACGTCTGGGCCGTGCGCACCGCCGAGGGCCGGTACGCCAAGCTCGAGATCCTCAGCTACTACTGTCCGGGCCCGCAGCCCGGCTGCCTGACGTTCCGCTACGTCTTCCAGGGCGACGGCTCGCGGCGGCTGGCGCCGTGAGCGATTGCGGGCGCTCGCCCCCCTTGGTACGGTGCACGGCGTGACCACGGACGCCGCGCAGGACCCCCGCGAGCTCATCGAGGCCTACTACGAGGCGGGCTGGACCGACGGGCTGCCGGTCGTCCCGCCCACCGACGCGTCGGTCGAGGCGATGCTGGCGGCCGGCCGCTTCCGGGGCGACGAGATCATCGGCGAGATCGCCGGTCGCAACACCGTCGTCGCCGCCGACAAGGTGGCGATCAACGCGGTGATGGCCGGCTGCAAGCCCGAGTACCTGCCGGTCGTCGTGGCGGCGCTCAAGGGCCTCTGCCATCCCGACTTCGCCTACCACGGCCCCGCCAGCAGCACCGGCGGCTCGGCGATGGTGCTGGTCGTCAACGGCCCGATCGTGCGCGCGCTCGGCATCAACAGCGGCAACAACGCCTTCGGCCAGGGGCATCGCCCCAACGCCACCATCGGCCGCGCCGTGCGCCTGACGATGATGAACGTGATGAACACGCGCCCGGGCCTGCTGGACCGCGCGACGCTCGGCAACCCCGGCAAGTACTCCTTCTGCTTCGCCGAGCACGAGGACGACCATCCGTGGGAGCCACTGCACGTGGCGCGCGGGCTGCGGCCGACCGACAGCGCTGTCACCGTGTATGCGTCGAACAGCCTCTACCAGGTCTACAACCAGCTGGCGGCCACGCCGGAGCCGCTCCTGCGCTGCTTCGCCGACGCGCTGAGCAACCTCGGCATCCCGAACATGAAGGGTTACAACCAGGCGCTGCTCGTCCTGGCCGGCGAGCACGCCGAGATCATGCGGTCCAGCGGCTGGAGCCGCCGCAAGGCGCAGGAGTTCATCGTCGAGCACGCCCAGCGCACCGTCGCCGACTTCAAGCGCGCCGGCCGCCTGCCGGGCGCGGTGGAGGCCGGCGACGAGACGGCGCCGCGCCGGCTGTTCGAGCGCCCCGACGACCTGCTGATCGTCTGCGCGGGCGGCCGCGCCGGCAGCTGGTCGGCCTGCCTGCCCGGCTGGGGCAACAAGTGGACGAAGGCCGTCACGACCCTCATCGAGATCCCGGGAGGCCACGCATGAAGCTGTTCGATCCGACGTCCAAGCCGGTCGAGCGCGCCGTCGAGCTGGCGCCGCGGCCGGCCAGCCTGCGCGGCCTGCGGCTCGGCCTGGTGGACAACACCAAGTTCAACTCCGACACGCTGCTCGCCAAGCTGGCCGAGCGCCTGGCCCGCCGCCACGGCATGACGGTGACGGCCACCAGCCGCAAGCGCTCGCCCAGCCACGAGATCGACGAGGCGGCGGTCAAGACGCTGCGCGCGCAGGCCGACCTCGTCGTCTCCGGCATCGGCGACTGAGGCTCCTGCTCGTCGAGCAGTGTGCTCGACGCGATCCTGATGGAGCAGCAGGGCGTGCCGGCGGTGGCGATCGTCACCACGCCGTTCCGCGAGACGGGCGCCGCGATGGCGACCAGCTGGGGCAAGCCGGGCTACGCGTTCGTGGACACGCCGCATCCCATCGCGAACCTCACGGCGGCGGAGCTGGACGCCCGCGCCGACGCGCTGGCCGAGGCGGTCGAGCGCTGCCTGCGCGGGGAGCGGACGTGAGCGCGCCGTCCAAGTCGGGCTTCGAGCTGGGCCCGCTGCCGGCGGCCGAGCGCGAGCGGCTGGCCCGCGATCTTTCGGCCGAGGAGCGGCGCGTGCTGCTCGATCACGGCACCGAGCCGCCGTTCTGCGGCGGCCTGCTCGACAACAAGCAGGCGGGCGTCTACGGCTGCCGCCTCTGCGCGCTGCCGCTGTTCCGCTCCGGCGCCAAGTTCGAATCGGGGACGGGCTGGCCGAGCTTCTCCGAGCCGTTCGACCCCGAGCACATCACCAGCGTGCGCGATCGCTCCTACGGGATGGACCGCATCGAGATCCGCTGCCGGCGCTGCGACGGTCACCTCGGGCACGTCTTCCCCGACGGCCCGCGCCCGACGGGGCTGCGCTACTGCCTCAACTCCGCGTCGCTGCGCTTCTTCCCCGAGGGCGCGCCGCTGCCGCGCCAGGCGCCGGCCGCCGGCTGAGCTGGCTCAGCTTCAGAGCAGCATCCCGGCTATAATGGAGCGCCATGAAGCGCCCGCTCGTGCTCATCCTCGTGCTGCTCGGCCTGCCGGCGCTCGCGCTGGCCGCGCCGGGCGAGCCGATCATCGAGCGTCTGACCGATGGCGGCGCCGCGCTGAGCCTCGGCTTCGGCGTCGCCCCGCTGCGGCCGCCGCTCACGCTGCCGCTGCCGCCTGGCGGCACGACCGTCGAGAGCGGCCGCCCGCTCGATCTCGACACGCCGCCCCGGGCCATGTCGTTCGACCTCAAGCTGCGCTGGCCCGGCAGCGACGCGACCGGCACCTCGCTCGAGCCCTACGTCGCCATCGCGCCCGCGCTGTTCGTCGTGGAGCCGGACTACATGAGCCGCCTGCTTGGCACCCACGTCGATCCCACGCTGCGGGTGGGCGCCAAGGCCGGCGTCGGCGTCGACTGGCGCCTGGGCAAGGACCTGACGCTCTTCGGCGCCTACGAGGCGACCGCCGCGACCCCGGGCGCCATCGTGCCCGGCGCCCGCTCCGCCGCTGACAGCAGGGTCAACGGCTTCGATTTCACCTACGGCCTCCGCCTCCGCTACTAGGCCGCCGCCCGCGTAAACGGCCCGCCCCGAGCCCGCGTCCAATCGGTCGTCTCGTCTCGCCCACTGGGGGCGGCCGCACTTGCCTGCTCGAGGAGATGCCGATGAAGCCGGGCGCGCTCGCGGTATCCACGATCCTGCTGCTGTCCGTCGCCACACCGATCCCTCCGGCGGTCGCCGCCGGCCCGCCGGCCGAGTGCCCGCCGACGCGCGGCGTGCCCGCCGTCAACGACGTCGCCCGCGGACGGTGCCTGTTCCACAGCGCCACCGTCTTCGGGCAGGACCCGCGGGGGCCGTTCCCGAGCTGCGCGGTCTGCCACTACGGTGCCGACAAGACCGACCGCGGCGTCCACCTGGTCCAGATCACCAGCGCCGCGGGCCAGACCGAGCAGGTGCTGCGCAAGACGCCCAGCCTGCTCAAGGCGCACGCCGACAGCCCCTACGGCGCCGACGGGCGCTTTTCGACCGTGCAGGCGGCCGCGCTGGCGGCCATCACGAGCCCGGTCGAGATGCGCGGCACGAACGTGAGCGACGCTCAGCTCGACGCGCTGGCGGCGTTCATCCTGGCGCTGCCCGGCTCGGAGCTCGAGCCGGCGCCGGTGTTCCCGCGGCCGACCGCCGACGTGCTGCAGCTGATCGCGATCGGGAAGTCGGTCTTCTTCGGCCGCGGCACCTGCGTGACGTGTCACGCGGGCAGCGATTTCACGAATCATGCGATCACCACCGACGAGGTGAACCTGACGTTCACGGGCTCCACGGATCCGGGCGCTGAGCTCGTCGACACCGGAGGTCTGGCCGAGTTCAAGGTGCCCTCGCTGCTGTTCATCAACGACGACCGGCCGTTCATGCACAACGGTGCGCTCGCGCACCTGGGCCAGGTCGCGCGCTTCTACAACGAGTCGCTCGGTCTCGGCCTCACGCCGCTGCAGACCACGGGGCTCGAGTACTGGCTGCGCAACTGCCTGGACCCGCGCCGGAGCCCGCGGCCCTCGGCCTGCTAGGCCGCGGAGAACTCGCAGACCGTCGCCTGGGCGAGGCGGACGAGGTCGTCGCAGCGCATGCTGATCGACGCCGCGTTGCTGCCCGCATTGAACGCGACCCGTTCATTGCGGCAGAGCGCAGCGTCGACCAGTACCGGCAGCCCGAACAGGTTGCCGAACGGCGGCACCGCGCCGGGCGCGCATCCGGTCAGCCGCTCGAGCTCCTCCGGCGTGGCGAAGCGCAGCTTGCGCGTGCCGAGCAGGGCGCGTAGCCGGGCGTTGTCGGCCTTGAGGGACGCGGGCAGGACGCAGTGCACGAAGCGATCGTCGGCGCGCACCACCAGCGCCTTGGCACCGATCTCGAGCGGCGTGCCGCGCACGCGGGCGGCCTCCTCGCTGGTGCGCACCGGCGCGTGCTCGAGGATCTCGAAGGCGACGCCGGCCTCGCGCAGCCAGCCCTCCAGCCGGTCGGTGACCGCGCTGCGGCTCACCCGGCGACGAGCATCCCCACGCCGATCAGCGCGCTGCCGGCGCCGACGGCGAGCTGCAGCAGGCCGGCCAGGCGGCCGGCGCCGCTGGGCAGCAGCGCGAACGGCACGCCCATCAAGCCGCTCAGCACGAGCATGCCGGCGGTGGAGCCGAGGCCGAAGACGAGAATGTAGAGGAACGCCGCGCCCGGCGACGGCAGCGTGGTGAGGACGACCAGCACCAGCGCGCCGCCGCCGCCGAGGCCGTGCAGCAGGCCCATCAACAGCGGTCGCCGGGCGCCGGCGAAGAGGTGCACGTGGTCGTGGGCGTCGTGCGAGCCGGCGTGCAGGTGCACGTGGCGGTGCACGACGCCGTCGTGAACGTGCTCGTGGCTGTGCAGGCTCAGGGTGGCGAGCGCGCGCAGCAGCACATGGCCGCCGAGCAGGATCAGCACCAGCGCGATGCAGGTCTCGACACCGCGCTCGAACGCGGGCGGGATGCGGACCTTGAACGCGATGACGGCGAGGCCGGCCACCAGCAACGCCGCCGTATGGCCGATGCCCCAGAAGGTGCCGCGCAGGCAGGCGCGCAGCAGCGTCCGGTCCTGGCTGACGAACGTCGACACCGCCGCCACGTGGTCGGCCTCCATGGCGTGGCGCAGGCCGAGCAGGAAGCCGAGGCCGAGCGCCGCGATCAGCGAGGCATCCACGGCAGCACCGCCTGCACGGCGATTCCCAGGCCCAGCAGCGTCATGACGGCGGACGAGGTCAGCGGCAGCCAGCGCCGGATCCACGGCCCATCCTCGCGGAAGCGGCTCATGAGGCGCCCAGCGTAAACCATCAGGACGCCGATGGCCATGAGCACGGCGGCCAGCCCAACGCTGAAGGCCACGATCAGCACCAGGCCGAAGCCCACACGGTGCATCGACAGTGCGGTCAGCAGCACCACCAGCGCGGCCGGGCAGGGGATGATGCCCCCGCTGACGCCGAGCGCGACCAGCGCCCGCAGCGAGATGGGGCCGTGTGTGTGATCGTGCCCATGCTCGTGCTCGCCGTCGTGCGCGTGGGAGTGGACGAGACCGCCGTGATGGTGGTGATGCCCGCCATGGTCGTGGTGATGGTCGGCCACGCCGCCGAAGCGCCGCAGGAAGAGGGCCAGCCCCAGGATCGCGATCGTCAAGCCCGAGCCGAGGCTGAGCCAGGGATAGAGCTTCTCGGGCACGACGTGGCGCGAGGCGTAGAACGTCACGCCCCCCAGCAGGTAGACGCCGGCCGTGTGCGAGGCCGTCACCACGAGGCCGAGGATGAGCGCGTGGCGCGCGGTGCCGCGCGAGCCGACGAGGTAGGCCGCGACCACGGTCTTGCCGTGGCCGGGCTCGAGCGCGTGGAAGGCGCCGAGCACGGCGGCGGTCATCAGCGCGAGCGCCAGCAGGCCGAGCCCGGGCTCCGGGCGCGTCACCAGCTCGGCGAACCGGTTGGCGGCCGCGTTGCTGACCGACGCCCGCGTGTTCGGCCGCAGCGCCATCGTCGCCGTCGGCGGCGGCGGCGCGACCGCGGCCGTCCCCACGGGCGCCGTCGCGAACGACACGCGCGCCTCCAGATCCTGGGGCGGACTGTTGAGCAGATCGGTCGGATAGTCAGAGAGCTCGCGGCTCCGATCGGCTGCCGGCGCCGTGGACGCCACCAGCGTCGCGCCGGCGCCGGGCCGCGCGATGATCTCCTTCCAGCCCGCGCGATCGGCGAAATTCTCGTCACGGTAGCGCAGCTCGAGCATGCCGCTGACGCCCGCCGGCAACGTCGCGCGATACACGACGCCGAGCTTCAGCGTCGGCAGCCCGCCGGCGCCGGGCGGGAAGATCGTCTGGTGGCTCACGGCCGTGAGGGTCAGCGGGCGGTCGCCGAGCGTCAGCGTGAGGCCGCGCGCGAGCGCCGCCGCCTTCGCCGCCGCCCACGGCGCCACGCTCGGGTGACCGACCTCGGTGACGAGGCCCGTGTCCTGCACTTCCTGGAACGTCGGGATCTCCGCCATGTCGATCACGTAGCGGATCGTGACGTCCGTGGCCCCCGGCTCGATCGCCGCGTAGTGGCTGATCGAGAAATTGCCCAGCGGGTGGGCGGCCGCCGTCGTCGCGCCGAGCGCCAGCCATGCCGCCACGACGAGCGCGAGACGCCGCAGCATCAGCGCTGGGCCTGCAGCTCGCCGAGCGCGCGCGTGGCCACCTCGGCCTGCAACACGTGGAAGTGCGGATTCAGGGTCAGCGCCCGCCGCAGCGCCTCGCGGGCGCGGTCGGCGTCGCCGAGGGCGCGGTAGATCATGCCGGCGTGGAAGAACAGGCGCGGGTCGGGGGTGCCGAGCTTCAGCGCCTCCTGGATGGCCGCTTCCGCCTCGCGCGCGCGGCCGTTCTTGAGGAGGGCCCACGCCAGCACGTCCTGCGTGTAGATGTCGCGGCGGGCGTCGACCTCACGCCGCGCCAGCTCGAGCGCCTCGGGCAGCTTCATGTCGTGGTCGGCGTAGAAGAGCGCCAGCTCGCGGTTGTAGACGACCTTGTTGAGCGCGCTGAGCCGGCCGATGTACTCGACGAGCGCGTACTGCTTGGCGGCCTCCTGCGCGCGGCCCAGGCGCGTGTAGACGTCCCCGAGCGCGGCCGCATACTCGGGCAGCGGGATCACGTTCAGCGCCTTGTGGTACAGGTCGGCCGCCTCGCGCAGCCGCCCGCCCGCCGCCTGGACGCGGGCGGCGCCGGCCAGCGCGCGATGATAGTTGGGCATGGCGGTGAGCGCGTCGCGCTCGGCCGCCTCTGCGCCGGCCAGGTCACCCTGGTAGAACAGCAGCTCGCCGAGCTGGTAGTGCATCCACGCCACCGGCTCGCCGGACGGGTTGCGGCGGGCGATGTGCGTCACCGCCTGGCGCATGTCGGCCACCGCGCCGACCGCGTCGCCCTGGAGGAACTTGAGCCACGCCATGCGGGCGTCCGGCCGACGGAGGCCTTGCAGCGCCGCCAGCCGCGCGTAGGCTTGTGCGGCCTCGTCGTACTTCCCCATCTCGAGCAGCGCGTCGCCGGCGACCGCATTCGGGATCGGATCGCCCGGGTTCAGCTCCATCGCCGCCTGGGCGCCGCGCAACGCCTCGCCGAACTCGTGCCGCGCGAAGTGCACGGTGGCGAGCAGCGTGGTGGCCCGGGCGGCCAACGGTCCGCGGTCGACGAGCTTCAGCGAGCGCCGCGCCGCCTGCTCG
>DASSLH010000389.1:0-3291 GCA_035689625.1 Candidatus Methylomirabilota bacterium
CGACTCCGGCAGCGCGCGCTGGCGGGCGCCGTCGCCGGTCGGCTGCCAGCCGCCGGCCGCGGCCAGCGGCTCGCGCGGCCAGAGGTATCGGTAGGGCGCCAGCGCTGACGGCAGGCCGCTCACGCGGACAGCTCGGCCGTCGCGCGGCGCTGCAGGTCGGCGAGCGCGTCGGCGGGCCGCGGGATCGCAAAGCGCGGGCTCGCCCTCAGCCACCGCAGCAGCTCGCCGTAAGTCTCCAGGCGCTTGGCCGTGTCGGTGAAGGTCGGGTCGGGGTGCGTCAGCACGACCACCGGCGCGCCGACGTGCGCGAGCTGGGTGGCCTTGCGCTGGCAGAGATCGAGCGTCGCCTCGCGGTCGAGGCCCAGCGCCAGCAGCTCGCCGTCGCGCGGCAGCGTCGTTGGCACGACCGTGACCCGGCGGTAGCGCACGGGGAACGGGCTACCGAGGCCGTCGCCGGGGTGGGGCCACACCAGCGCGGAATCGTTCGTCGAGAAGTCCACGCGCACGCGCGCGGCGATGCCCTCGTAGAGGCTGGCCGAGCGCAGGAACGCCGGGGCGCGGAAGGCGCCGCTGTCGAGCGGCCCCAGCGCCTCCTGGGCATGGCGGATGCGGGCCTCGACGCGCGCCGGCGGCAGGTACGCCAGGCGATTGTCGTGCATGGTGTCGTGCACGCCGAAGGCGTGACCGCGCCCGGCCAGCCGCGCCAGCGCCGCACGGTCCCAGGGATACCGGTGAGTGACGAGGAACACGAGGCTGCTCAGGCCGAGCGCCTCCTCGACCGCCAGCAGCCGGGGCAGCGTCGCCAGGCCCTCGGCGGTGTCCACGTCGTGGGTGAGCACGACAGGCACCGGGCTGCCGTCGCCGGCCGGCGCGCCCTCCAGCACGCCCAGGTAGCGCTGCACGAGCGCGTCGATGCGGCCCTGGCGGGCGGCGAACGCCGAGCGGGCGGCCAGCTTCACCCAGGCCGGGGCCAGGAAGTAGAGCACCGGCAGGCGCGAGTAGAGCGGCCGCCGCTGGTCGGCGCCGTGCAGGCCCGCCAGGGAGGGCGCCGGCGTGCGCCCGGTCACCGCGGCGGCTCCAGCTCGAACGTCGCGTCCTCCACGAACCAGAGCGGCCGGCGCTTGACCTCGTGAAAGGTGCGCCAGATGTACTCGCCGAGGATGCCGAGCGCGAGCGTCTGCACGCCGCCGAAGAAGCACACGGCCGAGAACAGCATCGTCCAGCCGCGCACGCTGCCGTAGAGCGTGTAGACCGCCAGCTGGTAGGCGATGCCGAGGAGCGCCAGCGCGCAGGAGACCAGGCCGATCCAGGTGATGATGCGCACCGGCATGTGCGAGTAGCTGGTGAACACGTCGATGGCCGTGCGGATCATCCGCGCGACGCTCCAGCCGCTCTGGCCGCGCACGCGCTCCTCGCGCACGTAGGGGACCTCGGCGGCCGGGTAGCCCTGCACGGCGACCAGGCCGAAGATCGTGCGGAAGTCCTCGTGCATGCGGCGCACGTTCGCGGCGACCACGCGGTCCACGAGGCAGAAGCTGCCGGTGCCCTGCGCCGGGTAGGCCGGCAGCGCGTAGCGGCGCACCAGCCAGTGGAAGGCGCGCGAGAACGCCTTGCGATGCCAGGCCTCGCGCTTGCGCCCGGCCCGCACGCCCCACACGACCTTGAAGCCCTCGTCCCACCGGCGGACGAATTCCGCGACGACCGCCGGCGGGTCCTGCAGGTCGGCGGCGAGGACCACGACGGCGTCGGCGTCGGCGCACTGGATGCCGGCCGAGATCGCCACGTGGGCGCCGTAGTTGTGGTTGAGCCTCAGCGCGCGCACGTTCCCGTGCCGGCGCGCGAGGTCGGTCAGTAAGGTCCAGGAGCGGTCGCGGCTGCCGTCGTCCACGAACACGACGCGCCAGTCCACGTCGGGGGCCTTGTCGCGGAAGACGCGCTCCACCTCGTCGTAGAACGCTCCGAGGTTTCCCTCCTCGTTCAGCACGGGCACGACCAGCTCGACCGTGCGGCGTTGGCCGGGAACCCTCATGACCCTATGGTAGACTGACCCGGATGTCGTGGACATTAAAGAAAAAAGCACTCGCACTGCTTGCGGCGGAGGAGGGGACCGTCCGCAAGGACTGGGGGGGCCGGATCGCGGTCGCGCTGGTCTATCCCAACGGCTACTCCGTGGGGATGTCCAACCTCGGCTTCCAGACGATCTACCGGCACCTCAACGCCCTGCCGGACGTGGTCTGCGAGCGCGTCTTCCTGCCTGACGCCGCCGAGACGGCCGAGCTCACGCGCACGGGCACCGCGCCGTTCTCGCTGGAGTCGCAGCGGCCGCTGACCGACTTCCACATGATCGGCTTCTCGATCACCTACGAGGGCGACTACATCAACGCGCTGCGCATCCTGGACCTGGCCGGCATCCCGCTGCGGGCCGCCGACCGCCGGCCCCAGGACCCGCTGGTTCTCATGGGCGGCGTCTGCGCGTTCTCCAACCCGGAGCCGATCGCGCCGTTCATGGACTTCGTCGTGGTCGGCGAGGGCGAGGAGCTCGTCGGCGAGCTGATCGCCGCCTATCGCGAGCAGTACCGCGACCGCGCCAGCTTCCTGGACCTGCTGGTGGCGCTGCCGGGCGTGTACGTCCCCGAGCGCTACGAGGCGACCTACGCCGAGGACGGCACGCTGCGCGACGTCACCGCGCGCGACGGGGCGCCGGCGATCGTCACCAAGCGCCGCCTGCGCGACGTCAACGCGTTCCGCACGATCGCCGCGGTCAAGACGCCGAACGCCGAGTACGGGCACATGGCGCTGCTGGAGGTCGGCAAGGGCTGCGGGCGCGGCTGCCGCTTCTGCCTGGAGGGGCAGGTGTACCGGCCGGTGCGGCACCGCAGCGTCGCGGCCCTGGCGGAGACGATCAAGCAGCTGGCCGCCGAGGGCGAGAAGCGGATCGGGCTGGTCGGCGCCTGCGTGTCGGATTATCCATGGATTGGCGAGCTGCTGAAGGTCGTCGAGGACAGCGGCATGGAGCTGTCGATCTCCTCGCTGCGCGCCGACAGCCTCACCGACGACCTGGCCGCCGCGCTCGCGCGGGGCGGCCACCGCACGCTGACGATCGCGCCGGAGGCGGGCACCGAGCGGCTGCGGGCCGCCATCCGCAAGGCCATCAGCGACGCGCAGATCCTGGCCGCCTGCGACCTCGTGCGCGCGCACGGCATCCCGAACCTCAAGACGTACTTCATGATCGGCCAGCCGACCGAGACCGACGAGGACGTCGAGGCGATTCCCGCGCTGGCGCGCCGGATG
>DASSLH010000390.1:0-2110 GCA_035689625.1 Candidatus Methylomirabilota bacterium
GGCGGGCCAGGCGCTGCTGGCCGCGCTGGCGATGCTGATCGTCGTCGAGGGCGGCTGGGTGGCCGTCAAGGTGCGCACCGCGCGGCAGCTCGACGCCGCCAACGCCTCGCCGGCCAGCCTGCCGGCCGCGCTGCCGGCGGACTATCCGCGCCAGCAGGGCCCGGCGCCGGACTTCGCGCTGGTGAACCAGGACGGGAGCACGATCGCGCTGAGCCGGTTCCGCGGCCGGCCGGTTGTCGTCACGTTCGTGTTCGCGCACTGCCAGGCGCTCTGTCCGCTGATCGTGCAGAGCCTCGAGGACGGCGCCGCCGGCGCCGACGTGCTGCTGGTGACGCTCGATCCCTGGCGCGACACGCCGAGCTCGCTGCCGGCGATCGCGCGCCAGTGGAAGACGCCGCCCGGCTTCCACGTGCTGTCGGCGCGGCGCCCCGCCGACGTGGTGCGCGTGATCGAGGCCTGGGGCGTGCCGACCGAGCGCGACGACAAGACCGGCGACATCTCGCACCCGGGCGTCGTGTTCCTCGTGGACGCCGACGGCCGTCTCGCCTACACTTTCAACAATCCTTCGGCCGCCTGGGTCAGGGAGGCGCTCCATCGGCTCCGCAAGTCGGATCGAACTCTCGGCTGACGCGTATCGCCGGTACGACTACTGGCGCCCGGCCGGCACGCCGCGGCTCGCGAGCCTCCTGCAGGGCCTCGACCGGCTGTTCGACCACGTCTACTCGTCGGCCTACAACCCGCTCTACCGCACGGGGACGCTGGCCGCGCTGTTCCTGACGCTGGCGCTGGTCACCGGCGTCTACCTGCTGTTCGTCTACGAGCTGGGCCGGCCCTACGAGTCGGTGACCGCGATCCAGCACGACGTGCTCCTCGGACGCTGGATCCGCGCGCTGCACCGCTACGCCTCCGACGCCGCGCTGGTGGCGGTGGCGCTGCACGTGCTGCGCCTGCTGGTGCAGGGCAAGACGTGGGGCCCGCGGATGCTGGCCTGGATCACCGGCGTGCTGCTGACGGGGATGCTGTTCCTCTCCGCGATGACCGGCTTCGTGCTCGTCTGGGACGGGCTGGGGCAGAAGCTGGCGGTGGCCGGCGCCCGCATGCTGCGGCTGCTGCCGCTGTTCCCCGAGCCGCCGGACCGCGCGTTCGTCGGCGAGGCCGCGATGCCCTCGCAGTTCTTCTTCATGAACCTGTTCCTGCACGTCGCGGTCCCGCTCGGCATGATCGCGTTCCTGTGGCTGCACACCGTGAAGCTGGCGCGGGCGGCGTGGTTTCCCGAGCGGCACGTGGTGTGGGCCACGGTCGTCGGTTTCGTCGCCCTCGCGGTGGTCTGGCCGGCGCCGCTGCCGCCCGCCGCCGATCTGCTGGCGATCCCCGGCCGCGTGCCCACGGACTGGCTGTACGCGTTCTGGCTGCCGTTCATCGAGCGCTCGGCGCCGGGCGGCCTGGCCGGCGCCGCCCTGCTCACCGCCGTCCTCCTCGTCACGCCGTGGCTGCTGCGCCCGCGGCCGGGCGCCCGTCCGGGCCCGGCGATCGTCGATCCCGAGAAGTGCGAGGGCTGCCAGCAGTGCTTCAACGACTGCCCGTTCGGCGCCATCGAGATGCTGCCGGGGCTGCACCCCGAGCGGCATCCGCTGCGCGCCAGCGTTCTGCCCCAGGCCTGCGTGAGCTGCGGGCTCTGCACCGGCTCGTGCGCGTCGCTGGCCATCGGCCCCGAGGCGCGGACCGCCGCCCACCAGCTCGCGGCCGCGCGCGCCCTGGTCGCGAGCACGCCCGACGCGGCTCGCCTGACCGTCGTGCTGCCCTGCCGCAACAACGGCGCGGTCGCCGAGCGGCTGGCCGCGCGCTTCGGCGGTGAGGCGACGCTGCGCTGGTTTCCGGTCGACTGCGCGGGCACACTGCATCCGGGGACAGTCTCCTACCTGGCGAGCCACTTCGCGCGCGCGGTCGTCGTGGCCTGTCCACCACAGAACTGCGTGCATCGCGAGGGCGCCGCGCTCGCCGACGGCCGTCTGCTGCACGACCGCGCGCCGGCCGTGGCCGGCCGCCTCGCGCGCCAGCCGGTGACGCTGGTGCACGGCACGACCGCCGAGTGGCCGCGCATCGTCGCCGC
>DASSLH010000391.1:0-5534 GCA_035689625.1 Candidatus Methylomirabilota bacterium
CCAGCGGCCACTCCAGCACGTCCAGCGGGCCGTCGGGCCCGTCGAGGACGCGCGGCAGGAAGCCGCCCGACGTCCCCGACGGCGCCACCGCCTTGAAGGCGACGCCGTCGCGCATGCCGCCGGCCCGCGCGATGAGCGCCCCCAGCGTCAGGCCCGAGGGCACCTCGTAGACGCCCGGCGCGGCGACGTCGCCGCGGACGGAGAAGAAGCGCAGGCCGCCCAGCCCCGCCGCCCGCTGCCCGGCGAACCACTCGCCGCCGCGGGTGGCGATCGCCGGCACCCAGGCGAACGTCTCGACGTTGTTCACGAGCGTCGGCCTGTCCCGCAGGCCGTTGGTCTGCAGCTCGGGCGGCCGGTTGCGCGGCTCTGCCCGGCGGTCCTCCAGCACCTCGATCATCGCCGTCTGCTCGCCGCAGATGTAGCCGCCGGGGCTCACGAACACCTCGACCGGGAAGACCAGCGCGCCCTGCGCCTCGGCGTCGCGGATCGCCGCCCGCATGCGCTCGATCTGCTCGGCGTACTCGTGGCGGATGTAGACCCAGCCGCGCCGGGCGCCGATCATCAGCCCACCGAGCAGCAGCCCCTCCAGCACCAGATGCGGCGTGCGCAGCAGTAGCTCGCGGTCCTTGAACGTGCCCGGCTCGCTCTCGTCGCCGCAGCACACGACGTACTTCTCCTCGCCGGCCGCCGTGCGCACGTCGCTCCACTTCTTGTGCGTGCGGCCGCCGGCGCCGCCCATGCCGAGCAGCCCGGCGACGCGCAGCCGCTCGATCAGCTCCTGGCGCGGTCCCTCGTCGCGCCCGCTCCGCAGCCGGGCGGCGAAGTCGCGCACGGCGGCGTAGGTCGGCCGGCCGCCGTAGACGTCGATCTGCCAGGCGCGCCCGTCGTGATCGCGGCTGTCGTCGTCGGGCGGCGGCGGCGTGCCGTCCAGGATGGCGCGCACGACGTCGCGCGCCCCCGCCGGCGTCCGGCCGGTGTAGAGCAGCGTGCCCGGCGCCTCGCCGGCGCGCTGCACCGCCGCGGTCATGGCCGGCGCACGATCGCAGCGACCCAGGCAGGAGACGCCCTCGGCCGCGAGCCGGCCGGACGGCTGCGCGGCAACCAGCGCCGCGCACTCGCCGAGCAGCGCCGCGCTGCCACGCAGCCGGCACGTCATGTCGCGGCACACGCGTACCTGGACCTCGGGCGGCGGCGTCGTGCGGAAGCCGGGGAAGAAGGACGCGACCTCGTGCACGCGGTAGAGCGGCACCGCCAGCCGCGCGGCGGCGGCGGCGAGGTCCTCCCGCGAAAGAAATCCGCGCTCGTGTTGCAGGCGCTGCAGCTCTTCGATGATCATGGAAGCCCGAGGCCGCCCGGAGTATACCGCCTCTGCTATCATTTGCCCCCCAGGGAGGTTCCCCACATGCACAAGCGGTGGCTCACGACGCTCCTCCTCGCGTTCACCCTCGGCGCGCTGCTGGCGCCGGCCGGCTTCGCCCAGTCGCCCGTGAAGATCGGCGTCATCCAGCCGCTGTCGGGCGCCGTGGCCGCGTCCGGCAACTACGTCCGCATGGGCGCCGAGATCGCCCGTGACTGGATCAACGCCAAGGGCGGCATCAACGGTCGCAAGGTCGAGCTGGTGATCGAGGACAACAAGTCCGATCCCAAGGAGGCCGCCAGCGCCGCCGAGAAGCTCATCGTGCGCGACAAGGTCCCGGCCATCATGGGCGCCTGGGGCTCGTCCATGACGCTGGCCGCCATGCCCAAGCTCGAGGAGTACGGCGTGCCGATGGTCGTGGAGACCTCCAGCGCCGGCAACATCACCAAGAGCGGCAACCCGTGGATCTTCCGCATCAGCCCGCCCTCCGAGATGGAGGCGCTCGGCCTGGAGAAATACGTGGACAAGCTCGGCGTCAAGCACGCCGACTTCCTGGCCGTCAACACCGACTGGGGCCGCGGCGCCGCCGGCGCCTTCGGCACCATGCTCCGGAAGAAGGGCGTGGAGGTGGACGCGCCGGAGTTCATGGACCAGGCGGCCACCGACATGAACGCGCAGATCACCAAGATCAAGGCCAGCGGGGGCGACACGCTGTTCGTCACCACCGCCGTGGAGCAGATCACGCTGATCCTCAAGCAGGGCCAGGAGCAGCGGCTCACGCGCAAGATCATCACCACCGGCGGCTCGTCGTCGCCGAGCCAGCTCATCAAGCAGGCCGGCGCCGCCGCCGAGGGCACCTACCACATCGTGTTCTTCATGCCGTGGTTCCCCGAGGCCATGCCCGACGGCAAGCTGGCCAAGGCGTTCGTGGACGAGTGGACCAAGCGCGGCCATCCCTTCGAGGGCCTGACCGAGGGCTTCCGCGGTCACGACGGCATCGCGACCATCGTCGAGGCGCTCAAGCTCGCCGGCAAGGACGATCCCAAGGCGGTGCGCGACGCGCTGTGGAAGGTGAGCTTCACCGGCGTCAACGGGCCGATCAAGTTCGACAAGGACGGCCCCGCCGGCAAGGAGAGCGGCCAGAGCAAGCCGTCGATCTTCGTCGTCCAGATCAAGGACGGCAAGGTGGCGCTGCCGGACTTCATGGCCAGGAAGTAGTTGGACGCGCTCCTGCAGCACCTGGTGAACGGCCTGGTGCTGGGCGGCACCTACGCGCTGCTCGGCATCGGCCTCACCTTGATCTTCGGGCTCATGAACCTGGTCAACTTCGCCCACGGCGAGTTCTACACGCTGGGGGCGTACACGACGTTCGCGGCGCTGACGCTGGGCGGCAGCAACTTCTTCCTGGCGGTGGCCGCCGCGATCGTCGTGGGGGCGGCGGCCGGCGCGCTGTGCGAGCGCCTGCTGCTGGCGCCGCTGCGTGACGAGTCCATCGACACGACGATGCTCGTCATGATCGGGCTGTGGATCGCGCTGCAGAACGCCGAGCTGCTCGGCTGGGGCGGCGTGGCCAAGTCCATTCCCCATCCGTTTCCGACCGCGCCGCTCACGCTGGGGCCGATCGGCATCGCGCCGCTGCGGCTCTTCGTCGTCCTCACCGCGGCGGCGCTGATCGTGCTGTCGTGGCTGCTGATCCAGCGCACGCGCCTGGGCCGGGCGATGCGCGCGACCTTCCAGGACCGCGAGACCGCGGCGCTCATGGGCGTGCGCATCGGCCGCATCCACACCGCCACGTTCGCCTTCGGCTCGGCGCTGGCGGCGGCCGCCGGCGCCCTGCTCGGCCCGATCTTCCTGGCCTATCCCTCGATGGGCGACCTCGCCTCGCTCAAGGCGTTCTCGGTCGTCATCCTGGGCGGGCTCGGCAACCTCGCCGGCGCCACCGCCGGCGGCATCCTCCTCGGCATCGCCGAGGAGCTGGGCGCCGGCTACGTGTCCTCCGGCTATCGCGACGCGGTCGGCTTCGTCATCATCATCCTGGTCCTGCTCTTCCGCCCCGCCGGGCTGTTCGCGCGCGCCGAACGCATCGGGTGAGAGCCAGCCTCGCCGCGCTGGCGGCCGCCGCCCTGCTCGCGCTGCCGTTCTGGCTGCCGAGCCCCTATCACCTGCACGTCGTGATCATGGCCGGCATCTTCACCGTCCTGGCGCTGAGCCTCAACCTGCTGCTCGGCTACACGGGCCAGCTCTCGCTCGGCCACGCCGGGTTCTTCGGCATCGGCGCCTACACGGCCGCGCTGCTGGCGCTCAAGGCCGGCTGGCCGTTCTGGCTGGACCTGCCGGCCGCCGCGGTCGCCGCCGGGCTGGCGGGCTGGGGCATCGGGCGGCTGGCGCTCAAGGTGCGCGGCGCCTACTTCGTGCTGGTGACGATCAGCTTCGCCGGCGTGATCTCGCTGGTGAGCGTGAACTGGATGGAGCTCACGAACGGGCCGCTGGGCCTGCCCAACGTGCCCGCGCCCGAGCTGTTCACGCTGAGCTTTCGCACGAAGGCGGCGTACTACTATCTCGTCCTCGCCGCCACCGCGCTCGCCTGGCTCGTCTGCCACCGGCTGGTGCACTCACGCCTGGGGCGGGCCTTCCTGGCGCTGCGCGAGAACGAGGCGCTGGCCGAGTCGGTCGGCGTCGACCCCACGCTCACGCTCGTGCTCGCGACCGTGGTGAGCGCGGCCCTGGCGGGTGTCGCCGGCGCGCTCTACGCGCACTACGTCCGCTTCGTGAGCCCCGAGGTCTTCCTGTTCAGCTACACGGTCACGATGGTCATCATGGTCGTCGCCGGCGGCAAGGGCACGCTGGCCGGCCCCGTGGTCGGCGCCGTGCTCTTCACCGTCCTGCCCGAGGCGCTGCGCGAGGCGATCGCCTGGCAGTGGCAGATGCTCGCCTACGGCGTGCTGCTGGTGCTCCTGGTCTTCTTCCTCCCGCGGGGCATCTGGCCGGCGCTCAGCGGATGGCGACGCTAGCCGTCGAGGATCTCGCCGTGGAGTTCGGCGGCGTCGCCGCGCTCGCGGGCGTGTCGTTCCGCGTGGAGCCGGAGACGATCACCAGCCTCATCGGCCCCAACGGTGCCGGCAAGACGACGGCGTTCAACGCGATCACCGGCTACCTGCGAGCACAGCGCGGCCGCGTGCTCTGGGACGGCGCGCCGCTGAGCGGCCGGCGTCCCTGCGAGGTGGCCCGGCGCGGCGTCGTGCGCACGTTCCAGAAGACGAGCGTGTTCCCGGCGCTCAGCGTGCGCGACAACGTGATGATCGGCCTGCACCTGCGCGGCCGGGCGCGCACCCTGGCGATCCTGCTCGGCCGCCGCGCCGTGCGCGAGGAGGAGGCGGCCCTGGCCGCCGAGGCCGAGCGCGTGATCGCCTTCGTCGGCCTCGCCGCGCGGCAGGAGGCGACGGCCGGCAGCCTCGCCTACGGCGAGCAGCGGATGGTCGAGCTGGCGGTGGCGCTGGCGGCCCGGCCGCGGCTGCTGCTGCTCGACGAGCCGGGCGCCGGCATGACCGGCGGCGAGAAGAACCGCCTCGTCGAGCTGGTGCGGCGCGTGCGCGAGCAGGGCGTGACCGTCTTCCTCGTCGAGCACGACATGCGCCTGGTCATGGGCATCTCCGACACCGTGATCGTCCTCAACCACGGCCGCGTCATCGCCGAGGGGCCGCCGGCCGCGATCCAGGCGCACCCCGACGTCATCCGCGCCTACCTGGGCGCCTCCGCGCGTGCTTAGGCTGGAGGGCGTGCGCGCGGCCTACGGGCCGGTGGAGGCGCTGCGCGGCATCGACCTCGAGGTGCGCGCCGGCGAGCTCGTCTGCCTGCTCGGCGCCAACGGCGCCGGCAAGTCGAGCACGCTGCGCGCGATCTCCGGCCTGCTGCGGCCCACGGCCGGCCGCATCGTCTTCGAGGATCGCGCGATCACCGGGCTGCCACCGGCGGCCGTGCTCGCCGCGGGCATCGCCCACTGTCCCGAGGGCCGCCGCGTGTTCCCGCACCTCACCGTCGAGGAGAACCTGCTGATGGGCGCCTACGTGCGCCGCGATCGCGACGGCATCGCCGAGGACCTCGCGCGCGTGTGCGCGCACTTCCCGATCCTGGCCGAGCGCCGCCGCCAGGCCGCCGGCACGCTGTCGGGCGGCGAGCA
>DASSLH010000392.1:0-4322 GCA_035689625.1 Candidatus Methylomirabilota bacterium
CTCGCGCGCGCGGCGGCCGGCCGGCGAGCCGGCGGTGCGGGGGCCGATGGCCACCAGCCGCTCGAGGTCGCGGAACGCCGCCTGGCCGTCGAACGCGGGCGCGGCGGCGTCGGCGCCGCCCGCCACGAGCAGCGCGGCGAGGCCGAGGGCAGCGGCGCGGCGCGGGGCGCTCACGGCTTGACGCCGACGGCGCCGTAATAGGTCATCGTCAGCACGAACGAGCCGGCGGCGACCAGCGCGGTGAAGCCGTCGAGCCACTTCTGCGCGCTCGGCGCGTCCACGATGCCGTACTCGACGGCGTAGGCGGCGCGGCGCTCGAGGAACGTCTTCGTCCACGGCTCGAGCGTCGTGTCCTGGAAGTGATCGGTGAGCAGCCGCACCTGTCCCAGGCCGGCCTCGCGCAGCAGCCCCGGCAGCCGGCGACCGCTGTAGGGCTCCTCGTAGATGTGGCGGGCGACGCCGTCGAGGATGCGATCGGTCAGCTCGCGCTCGGGATGGGTGACTGCCAGCATCCCCCAGTCCTGATCCTGCATGCCGATGCGGCCGCCCGCGCGCGTGACGCGCGCCATCTCGGCAACGACCGCGGCCGGATGGGCGACGTGAAGGATGACCGTCATCGCCAGCGCGACGTCGAAGCGGCCGGCGGCGAACGGCAGCCGGTCGCCGCAGGCGCGCCGCAGCGTCAGCCGCGTGCGCGCGACCGCCGCCCGGCAGAGGGGGCGCGCCGCCGCCAGCACGGTGCGGCTGGGATCGACGCCGACGACCTCGCCGCCGCGGCCCACCATCGGCGCCAGGTCGCGCACGACGACGCCGCTGCCGCAGCCGACCTCCAGCACGCGGTCACCGCGGCGCACCGGCACGAAGCGCAGGAAGCGGCGGCGCAGGCGCGCCTGCGCGGGCGTGGCGCCGCGCGCCTCCAGCCCGGCGATCATCGCGCGCACGTTGGGCTGGGCGTCGAGCGCTCGCCACGGATCGCGCTCCGGCACGGAGAGGCGGGTCAGCCGCTGAAGCGGCTGGCGCAGTCGGCGCTGCAGAAGTAGCGCGGGCCGGCGGCCGTCTGCCGGCTGACCGCCCGCGAGCGGACGATGTACGTCTGGCAGACCGGGTCCTTCACCAGCTCGTCGCTCGTCATCCGCCGCGGCGGCGACGACGGCAGCCGGCCGCGCAGCGCGGGGATGAGGGCGATGACCGCGATGACGAGCCAGATCGCGAGGGCGGCGAGCCGCACCCGCTCAGCGCTCCGGCTTGATCGACACCGCGCGCAGGAACTCCTTGTCCTGCGCGGTCAGCTCGGCGGAGAAGGCGCCGCGGGTCTTGGCGCCGGCGAAGAAGATCCCGGTGTCGGCGCCGCGCTTGAGGATCTCCTGCACGGCGTCGCGCGCGGCGTCCGTCGCGGCCAGCGAGGCTTCGATCGTCTGCACGAGCTTCTTGAGCAGCGTGTCCACGTGCCGTTCCTTCGGCATGGGAGCCTACGATACCATACCGGCCCGATGACCTCGTGGACGCCGCTGGGCTCGCGCCCACGCTACACGCACGGAACGCTGACGCTGCGCGAGGATACGTGGCGCCTGCCCGACGGCTCCGAGCGCGTGTACCCGGTGCTGGTGGTGGGGCCCTCCGTCGCCGTGCTGCCGCTCGTCGAGCCCGACCGGGTGCTGCTCGTGCGCCAGTACCGTCACCTGCAGCGCGGGATGTCGTGGGAGCTGCCGGGCGGCGGCGCGCTGCCCGGCGAGACGCCCGAGGCCGCCGCCCAGCGCGAGCTGCGCGAGGAGGGCGGCCACCGCGCCGCGCGCCTCACGCGGCTCACGCGCTTCCATCCCTCGAACGCCTACCTCGACGAGACGGCCTACTGTTTCGTCGCCACCGGTCTCACGCCCGATCCCCTGCCCGCCGACGACGACGAGGTCTTCGAGCGGGCGATCCTGCCGTGGGCCGACGTGCTGCGCATGGCGCTGGACGGCGAGATCACCGAGTCGTTCTCGAAGGTGGCGATCCTGCAGCACGCGCTCACGAGCGGATCCAGCGGCGGTGCGGCTAGTACGTCGCCCGGCCGCCCGAGAGGTCGTGCACGGCGCCCGTCGTGAACGTGCACTCGTCGGAGGCGAGCCAGGCGACCAGCGCGGCGACCTCGGCCGGCTGCCCGACGCGGCCCATCGGGATCTTCGCGACCAGCATGTCCACCGTGTCCTTCGTCATCTGCTGCAGCAGCTCGGTGCCGATGACGGCCGGCGCGACCGCATGCACGAGGATGCCCCTGGTCGCGACTTCCTTGGCGAGCGCCTTGGTGAGCCCGATGACGCCGGCCTTGGCCGCCGAGTACGGCACCAGTGTCGGGTTGCCTTCCTTGCCGGCGATGGACGCGATGTTGACGATGCGGCCGGCCTGCCGCGGCAGCATGAACTTGATGGCCGCGCGGCACACGTAGAACACGCTCGAGAGGTCGATCGCCAGCACCTGCTGCCAGTCCTCGTCCGTCAGCTCCCAGATCGGATACGAGCGGCCGGTGATGCCGGCGTTGTTGACCACGATGTCGAGGCGGTCGGCCCACGAGTGCGCCGCCACGACGGCGGCCTGCACCGCCGCGCTGTCGGTGACGTCGGCGACCAGCGCGCGCGCCGAGGGCCCCAGCCGCGTGGCGACGCCCTCCACCGAGGGGTCGCGGTCCACGAGCGCCACCCGCGCGCCCTCGGCCAGGAAGCGCTCGGCGATCGCCAGCCCGATCCCGCGGCCGGCGCCGGTGACCAGGGCCGTCCGTCCGGAAAATCGCATGTCTCGTCCTCTCAGTCGCCGAGGGCCTGGGCGAGGTCCTCGATCAGGTCGTCGGGATGCTCGAGGCCGATGCTCAGCCGCAGCAGGTTGTCCGGCGAGCGCGTGGCCGCGCCCTCGACCGAGGCGCGGTGCTCCAGCAGGCTTTCCGTGCTGCCGAACGAGGTCGCGCAGGTGAACAGCCGCACCCGGCGCTCGAGGGCGAACGCCGCCTCGCGCCCGCCCCGCACCTGCACCGACAGCATGCCGCCGAAGCCCGACATCTGCCGGCGCGCCACCGCGTGCTGCGGATGCGAGGGCAACCCCGGATAGTGCACGGCCTCCACGCGCGGGTGCTCGGCCAGGAACGTCGCCACGCGCAGCGCGCTGTCCGAGTGGGCGCGCATGCGCCAGGGCAGCGTGCGGATGCCGCGGCGGACGAGCCAGCAGTCGAACGGCGACGGGATCGCGCCGCCCGAGGCCTGGATGGCGCGAATGCGGTCGAAGAACGGGTCACGCCGGCCGGCCACCACGGCGCCGCCCATGACGTCGCCGTGGCCGTTGAGGTACTTGGTCGTCGCGTAGACGACCAGGTCGGCCCCGTGCTCGAGAGGCCGCTGCAGCACGGAGGTCGTCGCGGTGTTGTCGCAGACGCAGCGCGCCCCCGCGCCGTGGGCCAGCGCGGCGACCGCGGCGATGTCGGTCACGCGCCAGAGCGGGTTGGACGGTGTCTCGATCCAGATCAGCTTCGTGCCCGGCCGCAGCGTGGCCTTGACGGCGGCGGCGTCGGTGCAGTCCACGAAATCGGCGGCCAGGCCCCACGGCACGAAGGTGTCGCGCAGCAGCTTGCCGGTGCCGAAGTAGGCATCGAGCGGCGCGATGACGTGATCGCCGGGCGCGAGCGCCTGGAACACCGCCGCCGTGGCCGCCGACGCCGAGGCGAACGCGGCGGCAGCGGCGCCGCCCTCCAGCTCGGCCAGGCAGTCCTCCAGCGCGTTGCGGTTGGGGTTGGCGTTGCGGCTGTAGAGGAAGCCGCGCGGATAGGTGCTGTCCGGCTCGTGCTCGAACGTCGTCGCCGCGTGCAGCGGCGGCACCACGGCGCCGGTGGCTGGATCCGGCCTGAGCCCCGCGTGCACCGCCAGCGTCTCGATCTTCATCGAATCTCTCCGTCCTTTCGCGCTCAGAGCTTGAGGATGGCGACGCGCTCGCCGAGCAGCCCGCGCAGCAGCAGGATCGCGGCGACAACGATGGCGAGGACCAGCGTGCCCAGCGCGCAGGCCACGCCCGGGTCGCCGTGCTCCACCTGGCCGAGGATCGCGACGGAGGCGAGGTTGAAGCCGGGGAAGATCAGGAAGATCACCGCGCTCACCGTCACCATGCCGTCGACGAAGAAGGAGAGGAAGATCGAGAACGCGGTGCCCGTCAGCAGCGGCAGCACGACGCGGACGAACGTGCGCACGCTGCCGGCGCCGAGGCCGATGGCGGCGTCCTCCACGGCGGGATCGATCTGCTCGAGCGCGCTGACGGCGGCCTGCACCGCCACCGGAAGCTTCCAGAACACGACGCTGGCGACGAGG